>JBOGWH010000382.1:0-4030 GCA_050692975.1 Actinomycetota bacterium
CCCTGCCTCCCCCGGCGGCTCGGTCAATCCACTCCTGGATTCGATGACGAGGTCGGCCGGACTCGTTGTACGCGCCTCACTATAAGGACCAAGGGCAAACCGGATGTTGCCGCAAGCGGAACACGATTTGAACTTCTTGCGACGGGAGCGGATCCGGGCTCGGAAGCGACCCCTCGACGCTAGAGTGACCTAATGAAACCGACGGTCCTGTTCGTGTGCGTCCACAATGCGGGCAGATCTCGCATTGCCGAGGCGTATTTCAACCAGATGGCCGGCGACCGCTACCTGGGAATTTCAGCGGGGACGCAGCCGGCGGACCGCCCCCATCCCGAGGTGGTCAAGGCCCTACAACGAGAGGGTCTCGAGATCCCGTCGGGACCGGGCCGGCTTCTCACCGCCGAGATGGCGGAGGGCGCCACCCGGGTGATCGGAATGGGCTGCAACGTAGAGGAGGCGTGCCCAGCCCTTACCGTCCCGCTGGAGGATTGGGGGATCGACGACCCCAAGGGACAGCCCGAGGCGCAAGTGCAGGCCATAAGCCGCCAGATCAAGGAAAAGGTGACCGCTTTGATCACCGAACTGGATCGCGCTTGATCACCAAGCGGTCCAGCGGGTCACGATTAGTGACGGGTCAACAGTTGTCTCATTGATGACCCGATTCGTTTGGGAAATCCTTACCAGCGGCACGCAATTTTCGCAGAGTTGCAACAAATACCGGAATCATCAATGCGATCACCGCCGCTTGCGCAATCCACAGTTTCGTAGGTCGGTTGGGCGCAGAGAAAAGCTGATTGATAATCCACAAGCTGGCAACAGTGGCCAGAAGGTAAGGAAATGTAATAGCAAAGCCAGCATCTCTATACAAATTCAAGTATCCCCCTACGACCATGAATCCCATGACGCAGATCATTGAGATGGGAATTAGGATGGGCGGGCTCATAGGACTTAGCCGTTTAGGTTTTCGTTAAAGCGGCAGGAGAGGTCGGCAACCGTCGCGTATGCCCCGCCCCAAAACAACGCCCTTGAGGCACCCTTCAGGATCGCCATGGCGCCTGATTTGAACGCTGCAGGCTTGAGCCTCATGAACCACCTACTCGTAAAGCTATTGGCAGGGCCTGCTACCAAGGAGATTCCGATCCAGCTGGCAGCCCGGATAATATCCCGCGACCGGCCGCCACACATGCGCTCATAGGCCTCATTCATCGCCACCGCGACCCTATCGACCATCCTCTTTCGTGCCCAACGGCCATCCATGTCGTAATTGCCACAGGGATCCTGGAGGGCATAGTCGTAGTCGTTGGCGCTTCCGCCTTCGACCGGGTCCACTTGAAGGAACCGGCCCAGGGCCTGATCGTAAACTCGGGCCCCCATTTCGATGATCGGGCGAAAAGCTGCCGAGTGCTCGGTCAACTTTGCAGCGGCGCCCACCCAGCCAAAGTCCGCTGAAGTCGAGGAGTTGTCGGGGGTTTCTCCCTCTCCAAAGGCGCTGTAGGCAAAGGGGCCCTGACTGCGTTTGCCATCCGCGCCGCCTACGGCCACGACGTCCTGGTGCAAATTGGAATAGCTCCAAATCTCCTCGGTACCGAGAACGCCTGCTCTTAGTGTCAGCTGAACCCAGCCGGGCAGCGACACAAAGCGTTCCTTGATCGCTCCCGCGGGGTCCATAACCACATCGGGGCTGTCGCCGTGATCGGCGTAGCCGTAGGAATGCTCGGCTACGGTGTGGCCAAGCAGTGCCTCCCGCCTCATCCTCAAGCGGTCCAGTGGGTCACGGGTGTAGACGAGCGTTGAGTTGCCGGATTGTGTGGCGGTATGGCGGTCTGCGGAGTCAAACGAGTAGCTGTCCGATGCCAGCGCGGTGGTGTTGCCGTGGTCGTCATACGTCACCGAAGATGCGGAAATGCCCGGGGCCGACACAAGCCGGTCGGCTTTGTCGTAGCAGTAGTCCTGAGCGCTCCCCGAGGCCGTTGTGAGGGTCTGGCGGTTGGTGTTGGCCCCGGCGTTGGGTGAAAGGCTGCAGGCGGGCGAGTTGCCGAAGCCGTAATCAACCCGGCCACCGGGCCCGAAATAGGTAATCAGTCGTCCGGCAGCGTCGTAGGCCATGTTGGGCCCTGATGGGTTGAAGTCGGTCGGCACCGGGGGATCGAGGTCAAGGGGGTCGTCAACGTCGACCAACTCATCGGTTACTCGTCCCGCCAGGGAGCGGGAAGTCACCTGATGGCCGACCAAGCGGGCTCCTGCGGGCTCGGAAAAGGTTTGAGCCTTGGGGCGCCCGAGGGTGTCGTACTGAGCGGCCATTGAGCTGCCGTTGGCATATGCGACCGACGACATCCGACCCGTTGCCGGATCGTAGGCGGCATCTGCCAGCACCCTTGCATCCAATGCGACTGTGTCCAGACGACCGCTGTTGGGCTCGTAGGTAAAGGTCTGGTCTCCCACCGGGCCGACTACACGCGTAACTCTGCTGAGGCGATCATATGAGGTGAAGGCGGCGGCCGCCTGACCGGCCTTGTAGAACAGGGTGCGTCCCAGCAGATCCACGGTTGCTTCCACGGTGGATGAGCCATCCCATACCGATGCTTTCAGGGGATCCGAGCCGACTGCATAGTTGTAGATCGCGGTTCGTGCGGCGGCGGACCCGTGGGCCGGCCAGGTCTGGGTCTTTATTCTTCCCCTGCCGTTGTATGTCGTGCATGCCCATCCTGCGGACCCCACGCTCGAGGAATCCCCCACCCGGCGCCCCACTGGGCGTCCGGTTTTGTCGTGGACGAACTCCGTGATCCGGGACAACTGTGGGCCGGCCCCGTCGGGGTCAGCGCCGGTGACTCGCTTGATCGCCCCGGCCTGAACATGAGTCGAGGCGACCCCACAGACGGCGGCAATCGGGCCGGATGTTGCCCCGTAGTACTGGTAAGCAGTGGAATTGCCGGCCGGCAGAGTCTTGTTCGTGCGGCGCAAGAAGCCTGTTCCTGGAGCCTCAAAGCCAGTACTTGTCCGCAATGCCAGCCCGCTCGGATCGGCGACGGTTGCGGTTGCCAGCCCCAGCTCAGGGCCGATTCCAGCGGTGACATCAGAGTATTCGGTGGAAGTAGTCTTCCCGTCCGGGTCGGTGCTGGAAGTGACTAGGCCATACGACGGGACCAAAGCAGAGCCGGGAATCGGTATGGCGTTGTAGGTGCCCGGCAGCACCCATAGGACCTGAAGACCCGCGGTGCCTGTGGTCTCCCGGTAATCGACTCTGATCCGCCTCTTCGAGTCCGCCACGGTGTTGGGAATGCTGACGTAGGCGGCCTCCTCCCAGTTGCTTCCAAGGTCATTTGCAAGCTCCACAAGCAGTTTGTCATCTATCCAGATCCGGATTGCCCCCTTAGATTTGAACGTGAAGCCGTAGTCGCCGGCCGAGGCTAGGGTTAGTTCCCCTGTCAGGCGAAGCGCCCAGTCGCCGTTGCCGTCCGGCGTGACCGGTGGGGTGGATCCCCAGTCGATGGAAAGATCTGTCGTTGAGCCCAGTCCGGTCGTATGAGATGACGCGGGACCGCCCAAGTTGGGGTTCGACCAGTAGGCAGCAGCCAGTCCTGACATCCCTTCGTCGAAGCGCGTAAGGTTGTGGGCAACTGCAGCGGGGTTGATTGGGCGATTGTCGGCTCCTAACGCCGAAGCAGGCGCCGGCCCCCAAGAGTCGGTACGGCGGCCCGCGAAATCGTAAGCGAAGGTGGTTTTGAGGCCGGCGGGATCGGTCTGTGAAACCAGCTGTTCTTTGGAATCCCACAAGTAGGTACTGGTCAGTGTTCCGCTCGGATCGGTTTGCTCGGTGATCCTGCCGGAGTCATCGTATTTGACCCTCCTCGCGAAGCCGGAGCTCGGAGTAAATCCGGCCAGTTGCAGCTTGGTGGTCTTGTTGGCATCGTCATAAACGTATGTTGCCTTCGCACGGGCGGCGCCAGCGACGTGTTCGGGCTTGGTGGCAGTGGAAACGCGCCCGGTGGAGTCGTAGGTGAACTCGTGGCGCAGGGCGGGGCCGTCGCTGCGG
>JBOGWH010000383.1:0-1418 GCA_050692975.1 Actinomycetota bacterium
TGATCTCGAAGGTAGAAAGAGCTGCCTTGCCGGATCGGATTTCGACCCGGGCGTTGATCAGGTCGCCCCGCGCGGAGAGCGCCGAAGGAGCCGCCAGCAAAATCGCTCCCCCGGCTACGGCCCCGGCCGCGACCATGATCCTTCTTGCAGGAAGCGTCCGCCCGCCGACCTGATAAACCCGAACCGTCAACAGGAACACCGACGCCAGCACAATGCTGGCCGCCGCGGCCAGCATGAGTTCGCGGCGACCGGTGGCGATGGCCGTCGCGACCGAAGCTGCGGCCATAGCCATGGCCCCGCCGTGGATCAGCGCGGCCTGCCAGCTTCGCATTCCCAGCCTGACCAGACGGTGCGAGATGTGGTCGGTGCCGCCCTGAAAGACCTTCCTGCCGAACAGCAGTCGGGAAAGGATCACGACCGAGGTATCGGCCGCCGGAACAGCCAGCAGCAGGACGATGGCCATTTCTCCCCACCCCGTCGGAAGGTCGGGACGCAGCTTCAGAGCGGCTCCGCCGATGAGGAACCCGAGGAACAGGGATCCTCCGTTGCCCATGTACACCTTTGCCCGGCGGAAGTTGAAGAACAAAAATCCGAGGCAGGCGCCGGCGACAGCTGCGCTGAGGGCAGCCACTTGTGTCTGCCCTCCCATGATTGCAATTACCGCAATGCCCGCCGAGGCTGCGAACGCAGTCGAACCGGCCACTCCGTCCATGTTGTCGAGCAGGTTGAAGGCGTTCATTGCGGCGACCAGGAACAGGATCGTTCCGATGCCGCCGAATACCCCCGGCGTGTCGGCCCGGAACCCGGCCATCCACCCCACGGATGCGACCACTAATTGGAAAACCAGCCTCGTGTAAGGGCTCATGGATTTATTGGGGTGGTCATCAATGAGACCTATCCCCAGCAGCACCAGGCCCCCGAGCAGCAGAAAGACGAGTCTCTGCGGCACTCCCGAGGTGGCCACAAATCCGGCTCCGGCGCCCAGCGTCACGGCGACCCCGCCCAGATAAGAGGTGGATCTGCCGCCTTTACCGAACAGCCGGGGCCTTACCGTAAGCTTGAGCCGCCGGCCGGCGGCGATAGCCAGAGGTGTCAGGACCGCGCAGCACGAGGCGGCAATTATGAAGGCGACCGACGTTTGCTGAAGTAGGCTGAATTTCGTCTCAGTTCTCCTAAGGCGTCTACTGAGGGATGATTCTACGAAACAAACACCCCGAAAAGGAGTTGACTCGGGCATTTTGCGAGCCACGATGCCTGGGAGGCGATCTTTCTAAGCCGCTGCTCCTCATGCAGAGGGAGCCGCGCCCGGATGCATTCCGCGGCGCAAACCGACCCACCAGCCAAGGAGCCCCGCAGGCGATATTTTTAGAGGGTATCCCAAGCTGTCATATGGGTCGGGTGAATGGCCTGAAAGAATC
>JBOGWH010000384.1:0-9011 GCA_050692975.1 Actinomycetota bacterium
CGCAAGGACATCGGCAAGTGCCAGATCGACACGGCCACCGTGCTGGAAAAGGTCAACCCGACCCTGGTGCCTCGCACCGTAGAAACCAAGCCCAAGCGCGAACGAGGCGAACGCACGGCCTAACGCGGTAGAAATCCGGCCCGCACTTTCCTTTATCGGCTTACTTGGTCGCGGGGCAGCGCGCAAAAGCCCTTCCTCGCTGCGGGTAGTCTGGAGGGACGATGGCGGAATTGGCGAAGGTCTACGAACCCGGAAGCGTTGAAGAGCGCATTTACAAGATGTGGCTGGACGGCGGGTACTTCCACGCCGAGCCCGACTCATCGAAAAAGCCCTTCTGCATCGTCATCCCGCCGCCCAACGTCACCGGCGCACTGCACATCGGCCATGCGCTCGACAACACTCTTCAGGACATCCTCGTCCGGTTCCGGCGGATGCAGGGTTACGCCGCACTGTGGCTGCCCGGCACCGACCATGCAGGCATCGCCACCCAGAACGTCGTTGAGCGCGAGCTCCAAAAGGAGGGACTGAGCCGCCACGACCTCGGCCGCGAGAAGTTCGTCGAGCGGGTCTGGGAGTGGAAGGAGAAGTACGGCAGCACGATCATCGAGCAACTAAAGCGCCTCGGTTCATCCTGCGACTGGAGCCGGGAGCGTTTCACGATGGATCCTGGCCTCTCAGAGGCGGTCCGCAAGGTCTTCGTCGGGCTTTTCAACCAGGGTCTGATCTACCGGGGCAACCGGATCATCAACTGGTGCCCGAGATGCGAAACCGCGCTTTCCGATATCGAGGTCAATCACGAGGAGCGCACCGGCGAACTCGTGCGGTTCCGGTACCCCCTTGAGGACGGTTCCGGCCACATAACCGTCGCAACCACCCGGCTGGAGACGATGCTGGGCGACACCGGGATCGCGGTTCATCCCGACGATGAACGCTACAAAGACGTCGTCGGAAAAAACGTGGTTCATCCCTTCGACGACCGCCGCCTGCCGATCGTGGCAGAGGATGCGGTCGACCCGGAGTTCGGCACCGGCGCCGTGAAAGTCACTCCTGCCCACGACGCCACCGACTTCGAGATCGGCCAGGGCCACGATCTGCCGCAGCTCAACATCTTCAACGGGCGGGCCGAGGTGATCGAAGCGGGTGGCCGGTTCACCGGACTGGAGCGTTACGAGGCCCGGGAGGCAGTCCGCGCGGCGCTGACCGAAATGGGACTCATGGAGGGCACCTCTGGCCATCAGCACGCCGTCGGCCTGTGCAGCCGTTGCGGTACTGCCGTCGAGCCCTGGCTGTCCGACCAGTGGTTTGTGAAAATGCGCCCTCTGGCCGAGCCGGCGATCGACGCGGTCAAGCGCGGGGAGACGATGTTCCACCCGGCGCACTGGACCAACGTGTACTTGAACTGGCTCGAGCAGATCCGCGACTGGTGCATTTCCCGGCAGCTGTGGTGGGGCCACCGCATCCCGGTGTGGTACTGCGGAAACGGGCATGTCTTTGCCGCAGAACAGGACCCAGTGAAGTGCGCCGAGTGCGGGTCGGCCGAGCTTCGCCAGGACCCCGACGTTCTCGACACGTGGTTCTCGTCGCAGCTCTGGCCCTTCTCCACGCTGGGGTGGCCGGAGAAAACCGACGATCTCGAGTTCTTCTACCCGACCTCCGTGCTGGTTTCCGGCTACGAGATCATCCATCTTTGGGTGGCCCGCATGATGATGGCGGGAATCCACTTTATGGGCCGGGCGCCTTTCGGCTCGGTCGTAGTCCACGGAATCGTTCGCGACGAACAGGGCCGCAAGATGTCCAAGTCGCTGGGCAACGTCATCGATCCGCTGGAGCTGATCGACAAGTACGGGACCGACGCTCTGCGCTTTACGCTGGCCGAGCACGCGACCGGCCAGGACATGTATCTGGCAACCCAGTGGGTTGAAGGCGCCCGCAACTTCGCCAACAAGCTGTGGAACGCTTCCCGTTTTGTCCTTTCATCCCAGGATTTGGCGGACTCGTCTGTGGAGATCCTTTCTTCCGACGACGCCGCCCTGGAAGACCGGTGGATCCTCTCCAGGCTTGCCCGCACGACCGCGGCGGTAACCGAAGACCTGGAGAGGTTCGAGATCGCGGCGGCGGCTAAGAAGCTCTACGACTTCACGTGGACGGAGTTTTGCGACTGGTACATAGAAGCGGCGAAGTTGCGGCTCTACGGCGAGGACCCGGCGGCCAAGCAGGCCGTTTCGAATATCTTGCTGACCGTTCTGCGCAGCACCGTGAAGTTGTTGCATCCCTTTATGCCGTTCATCACCGAGGAGATATGGAGCCGGATCGGGACGAGGGGATCGGGTTCAATCGTGGTTTCGCAGTGGCCGGCCGCCGTTGCCGACGACCTGGACGTTCAGACCGAAGAGCGCTTCACGGCGCTTCAGGAGGTTGTATCCGAAATACGCAGGTTCAAGGCCGAGTACAACATCCCCCCCGGCAAGCAGGTCTCGATCTCCCTGCATGCCGAGGATCCAGGCATCATGCAGCTGCTAAAGGATCAGGGGGATTTGCTCAAGGCGCTTGGGCGTCTGGGCCATATTCACTACGGAGCGGCGTTGGACCAAGGGGGTCACGCCGCACGGCTGGTTGCAGGCGCGGCGGACATCTTGATACCCCTGGAGGGGATACTGGACGTCGAGGCCGAACGCGCTCGTCTGGGCACCGCAATCGCAAGAATTCAAGAGGCCATTGGGAAGCTTTCCGCGAAGGTCGGGAATGAAGATTTCCGCCGGAAAGCTCCGCCCCAGGTGGTCGAGGAGCAGCAACGCCGCCTCGATGAACTTTTGGTGCAGCAGTCGAAATTGGTCGCCCAGTTGGACCAATTGGGACGATAGGTAAGGAGCCAAGCGATGGGTACCGGCGGTCCTTCGCGCCTACAGGGTTGCGACAAGCGATTGGAGGGGCGGGGATTCGGGATCAAGCCCGGGCTCGACCGGATCGACGCTCTGGTGCAGCTGCTGGACAACCCGCAACTGACCTACCCCACGATCCACATTGCCGGCACCAACGGCAAGTCGACGACCGCAAGAATGATCGGCAACATCCTGGCGGCTCACGGGCTCAAGACCGGCGTGTACACCTCGCCGCATCTCAACGGGGTCACCGAAAGGTTTGCCCTTTACGGATCCCATGGGACGAAGGTTGTCCACGAGGAGATGACGCAGCAGGAATGCCGGAACACCCTCGACTATCTGATGCCATTTGTGGAGGTGGTCGAGAAGGATCAGGACGAGCAGGTCACCTACTTCGAGTTGACCTCGCTTATGGCGTTTGAATGGATGGCGGACAAGACCGTAGCGGCCGGTGTCTACGAGACCGGGCTTGGGGGAACCTGGGACGCCACCAACGTGCTGAGAAGCGGGGTCTGCGTGATCACGCCGATTGCCGTCGACCATCGCGAGTTCCTCGGAAACAGCCCGGCTGAAAACGCCGCCGAAAAGCTCGGAATCATCAAGGGCAGCGCCTGGACCGTATCGGCCGCTCAGGAACCGGAAGTCGAAAGGCTCCTTGAAGAAACCGTTCGCACCAAGAAGGGGTCACTCAGGCTGATGGACCGGGATTTCAAGATTACCTCCGACCAATCGGCGGTCGGTGGGCGGCTGGCAACCATCGAAACCAAGTTCGCGATCTATCTGGATGTCTTTCTGCCTCTGTTCGGCAAGCACCAGACGCGCAATCTAGCCCTGGCCATTGCCGCAGCGGAGTCTTTCTTAGACCGGGAACTGAATCGGGACCAGCTTGATGCGGCGCTGGCGGTTCTCGAGTCGCCCGGCCGTCTCGAGGTGCTCGTGAGGCAGCCTCTCGTGGTTCTGGACGGCGCCCACAATCCCCACGCCGCCAGGGCGCTGGCCCAGGCGCTGCCCGACACGTTCGGCCCGCTTCCGATCACGATGGTGATCTCGATCTTCGAGGACAAAGACGCCGAGGGAATCATCGCTCCGCTGGTGCCGCTTTCGAGGCGGATGGTCTTCACCAAGTCGACCAGCCCGAGAGCCGCCGACCCTAGGGCGCTGGCAACCCTGGCCGATAGCCTGGGGGCCGAAACCGAAGTGGTCGAGGACCTCGGTGCCGCCCTGGAAGGCGCCCTTTCTTCGGCCGGAGCGGACGAGATGGTTCTGGTAACCGGCTCTCTCCAGGCCGTGGGCGAGGCCCGCCAATACCTGGAAAGCGCAGATATCCCTTAGCCGCCCGCCGGACCTGCGGGTATCCTTGGCTGCCATGGATGCCACCACGGAAACCACACTCGTTCTGGTCAAGCCCGATGGGGTCCGCCGCGGCCTGGTCGGCGAGGTAGTCGGCCGCCTGGAACGCAAGAAGCTTGTCCTTGCCGGAGTGCGAATGCTCACAATCGATGAGGACCTGGCCGGGCGGCACTACGAGGAGCACGCGGAAAAGCCCTTTTTTCCCGACCTGGTCAAATTCATCACCTCCGGCCCTGTGGTCGCCATCGCCGTCCGTGGGGAGCGTGCCATCTCCGTGGTCAGGATGCTCATGGGCGCCACCGATCCTAAGGAGGCGGCCCCGGGCACCCTGCGGGGAGACTTCGGCCTGGGGATGCCCGAGAACCTCGTCCACGGGTCCGACGGGTCCGATTCGGCCGCCCGGGAGCTGGAGCTTTACTTTCCCGATCTCGCGAGGACTTGAATTCCCGATCGCTGATAGGGTATGGCCTGCACTTCCCTTTAAGAACACAGCAGACAGGAGCATCAGGTGGGGATTGATTCGGCCCTAGCTTTCATGGGCCGGGATATGGCCGTCGATCTCGGGACGGCCAACACCCTCGTATACGTTCGCGGCCGCGGTATCGTCCTGGACGAACCGTCGGTGGTCGCGCTCAATACCAAGACCAACGCAATTCTGGCGGTGGGCGCCGAGGCCAAGCGAATGATCGGACGGACCCCCGCCCACATAGTGGCCATCCGCCCGCTCGGCGACGGCGTTATCGCCGACTTCGACGTCACCGAAAAAATGCTGCGGTACTTCATTCAGAAGGTCCACCGCCGCAGAGTGTTTGCCAAGCCGCGAGTTGTGGTCTGCGTGCCCTCGGGAATCACTGGCGTCGAGCAGAGGGCCGTGGAAGAAGCGACCATCGCCGCCGGCGCCCGCAGCGTTTTTATCATCGAGGAACCCATGGCCGCCGCGGTGGGCGCCGGGCTGCCGGTGCACGAACCCACCGGCAACATGGTTGTCGACATCGGAGGCGGGACCACCGAGGTTGCGGTCATCTCTTTGGGGGGAATCGTGACCAGCCTTTCCAGCCGCATCGCAGGCGACGAGCTGGACGAGGCCATCATGAGCTACATCAAAAAGGAGTACTCCCTCATGCTTGGAGAGAGGACGGCCGAGGAGATCAAGATGACGATCGGCTCGGCATTTCCCCTTCCAGACGAGCCACACGCCGAGATCAGAGGAAGGGACCTTGTCACCGGCTTGCCGAAAACGATCATCGTGTCCTCGGAGGAGATGCGCAGGGCAATCGAAGAGCCGGTGCACTCCATTGTGGACTCGGTCAAAGAGACACTGGACAAGACTCCTCCCGAGCTTGCCGCCGACATCATGGACCGGGGGATTGTGCTTACCGGGGGAGGAGCCCTGCTCAAGGGCCTGGACGAGCGGTTCAAGCATGAGACCGGAATTCCGATCCACGTCCCGGAAAATCCCCTCACCTGCGTCGCGGTGGGCTCCGGCAAGTGCCTGGAGGAGTTCGAGGCGCTCAAGCGGGTCCTGATTTCTTCCTCGGGGCGCCGGTAAGACTTTTCACGGCCCCCTGCCCCAGGCTACCGAAAGCGTCCCGTCCCGCCGGTAGAATGGGCTGGACTCCCACTTGCGAAATGGAACGCTATAGAAGTTGATGTATCGCAGATCCACCCGGCACAGGCTTGCACTTGCGGCTCTTCTGGCGGCTACCGCCACGGTGGTCACGCTGGACTTTCGGGAGAACCCCGGCGGCCCGATTAAACGCCTCCAGGACATCGCGATCTCGGCGGTCGCACCCCTTCAATCGGGCATCTCCGATCTGCTCAGGCCGATCGGGAACTTTTTCAGCTCAATCGGCGAGATAGGAGAGCTTCGGCAAGAAAACGTCCGTCTCGCCAAAGAGATCGAGCAGTTCAAACAGCAGCAGCGGCGTTTCCCCGAGGTCGTCAGGGAAAATGAAAGGCTGAAATCGCTGACCCAGCAGAAGGACTGGACCAAAGGTCCGACGCTGGGTGCCCGTGTGATCGGAGTGGGCCCGTCAAACCATGAGTGGACTGCTTTTTTAGACAAGGGCTCGGCTCAGGGGGTCCGGGAATCGATGGCGGTTGTTTCGTCCGAGGGCCTGGTGGGACGGATAGTGCTGGTGGAAGAGAACTATTCGAAGGTGCTCATGGTCCTCGATCCCCAGCATTCGGTCGGCGCCCGCCTCACCAACACCGGAGAGACCGGCGCCGTCACGGGACGCGGGGATGAAGACCTGCGCTTTACGCTGATAGACCCAAATACCCGGATCACCAGCGGTGAGACCGTGGTTACCTCGGGCTACGACAAAGGTATTTTCCCCCCCGGGATACCCATAGGCAGGATGACCAGGTCTTTCACGGCCAGGGACGGTTTGACCAAGACCGCCTACGTCCGGCCCTTCGTCAGGTTCAACCGGCTTGATACGGTCCTGGTGTTGATGGACTCCGGACCGATCAATCAATAGGTGGCCGGGGAGTCTTGGCCCTCTGCTTGCCGGGAGAGGTAAATGAACCGGTGGACCCATGAGGCGCCTCGCCGCTTTCAGCCTGATCGTTCTGTTGGCCGTGCTGCTTCAGAACACGGTCTTCGCCGGCCTGAAAATGTTCGGAGTCTCTCCAGACATAGTGGTCGTGGTGGTTGTGTGCTTCGCCATGCTGGAGGGTCCCACGACGGGGGCCATGGTCGGCTTCTGGGGAGGGCTTCTGCGGGATCTGTTCCTGAGCGCTCCCAAGGGGCTGACGGGGCTGTCGTATCTGTTGGTAGGTTACGTAGTCGGCATCGTGCGTCCCTACGTGGAGTCGACCAGTGTGCTGGTACCGGTGGCGGGAGTATTTTTCGGAAGCCTGGGGGCGGCCGGGTTGTACGAGATCCTCGAGGCCCTGCTGGGCCGACAGGGAGTTTCCCTGGGCAAATCGATAAAGGTGGTCGTGCTGCTGTCTGTCTACAACAGCCTTCTCGCTCCCTTTATCTATCCGGTCGTACGGCGGGCCGCGATGATCGAGAGGCCAAAGAGGGTTTACCTGTGGTGAGCGGATGATCGCCGGAACCGACCTTACGCGTCTGAGAATTGGGTTCCTCGGAGCGCTTGTGGCTTCCCTGATCAGTGTCCTGGTCCTGCGTCTGTACTTTCTGCAGATCCTCAGTGTCGAGGAGTACTCCGCTGCCGCCAGACAGAACCAGGTCCGGGTCGTCTCGATCAAACCGTCCCGCGGCAACATCCTGGACCGCAACGGTGAAGTGCTGGTTTCCAACCGGGCCGCCGCAACGGTTTCAATTCGCCCGGATGAGCTGCGAAGCCGCGGCAACACGATTCAACGACTCGCCGGGCTCCTTGGAGTAACCGTGCAGGACATTGAGGCGCGCCTGGCCGACAAGACTGTCCTGCCCTACACGCCGATACCGGTCGCAGAAGATGTCCCCGAGGACGTGCTCGTGTACATAAAGGAGCATCAGGATGATTACCGGGGAGTCGTAATCGAGACCCGCCCGGTAAGGATCTTCCCCAAGGGCCGGCTTGCTTCTCATCTGCTCGGCTATGTGGGAGAAATCAATCCCGAGCAACTCGAGAACGAGCGATACAGCAGCTATCGGCCTGGATCCATCATCGGAAGAAGCGGACTTGAATATGCCTACGAGAAGCAGCTGCATGGAAAGGAAGGCCTGCTCAAGCTCGAAGTGGATGCCTCAGGCAAGGTCCGAAAAGAGTTGGGCGAGCAGCCGCCCAGGGTCGGCTACAGCATCGTCGGCACAATCGACGCCAGAATCCAGGCTCTGGTGGAAGAGTCGCTGGCGCAGGGTGTCGCCAAGGCCCAGACCGTCTACGACAAGGAGTTTCAGAAGAGGTACATCGCTCCGGGGGGAGGAGCGGTGGTTATGGATCCACGCAACGGCGAAGTGCTGGCGATGGCGTCGTTTCCCGACTACGATCCCACTTCGTTCGTGGGCGGCATTTCGAGAACCGACTTCGAGGCTCTTTCCAACCATCCGGCCAAGCCTCTTTTGAACCGGGTGACGCAGACGGCCTATCCTCCCGGTTCGACGTTCAAAATCGTGACCGCCGCGGCCGCGCTCAATGAGGGAGTGGCGCCGCGCAACGGCCGTTTCAACTGCCCCAGGGCTTACCGCTTTTCCGACGTAACGTTTCGAAACTGGAAGAGCGTCGACTCCGGAGCGCTCAGCCTTGCCCAATCCCTGATCGACTCCTGCGACACGGTGTTCTACGACTGGGGGGCCGAGTTCTACCGCAGGTTCCGGCGCGGCGGCGGGGAGAAGCTGCAGGACTACGCCAGGCGCCTGGGCTACGGCGAAAAGACCGGCATCGAGGTCCCATTCGAAAAAGCCGGCAGGGTCCCCGATGAGGGATGGCTCAAGGAGGTCAACCGCCGCTACCCTCAGCTGTTTCCCTACGCGACCTGGCTGCCCGGATACACGATCAACATGTCCATCGGGCAGGGAGACTTGTTGTCCACCCCGTTGCAGGTGGCCAACTCTTATGCGGCGATCGCCAACGGCGGGACTCTCTACCGGCCTCACGTCGGAAAATTCGTCCTCGACGGAGGCAAAATCATCAACCGGATCGAGCCAAGGCCTCTCCGCAGCCTCGGGATGGACTCGGTGGACCTGGCGGCAATTCGCGCCGGCCTGGAGGGGGTCGCCACGATCGGCACGGCGGCCGGCGCCTTCAACGGGTTCCCTTTTGCCCAGGTCCCGATCGGCGCCAAGACCGGCACCGCCGAAATCCAGCAGGTCCCTCCCAAGCAGCC
>JBOGWH010000385.1:0-1698 GCA_050692975.1 Actinomycetota bacterium
GATTCTTGAACCCGGGCCGCAAGTCCATGCCGGATATCGACATCGACTTCGACGAACGCCGGCGGGGGGAGGTCATCCGGTACGTCTGCGAGCGCTACGGCGAGGACCGCGTCGCCCAGATCATCACGTTTTCCACCATCAAGGCCCGGGCTGCGATCCGCGACGCCGCACGCGTGCTCGGCCATCCGTACTCGCTGGGCGACCGCCTGGCCAAGATGTATCCGCCGTCGGTGCTCGGCAAGGACGCACCGTTTGACGCATGTTTCGACGCAAAGTACGAGTGGCCCGACAACACCGGGCGTAACGACGCCTACGGCAATGCCGGCGAACTTCGCCGGGTCTACGAAAGCGACGAGATCTCCCGCGAGGTGATAGACACCGCCCGCAAGCTGGAGGGCCTCCGGCGCCAGCACTCGGTCCACGCCGCCGGCGTTGTGATCGGCCACGAGCCGATCGTCAACAACGCCCCGGTGCAGAAGACCGACGGTGAGATCGTGACCCAGTATGAGATGGGCGTGATCGAGCAGATCGGGCTGCTGAAGATGGACTTTCTCGGCCTGAGAAACCTCACGGTGATCGGCGATTGCCTGGAATACATCCAGGCCAACCGGGACGAGGTGGTAGATATCGACCGCCTCGAGCTGGACGACGCGGCCGCCTTCAAGCTGCTGAGCGACGGCCACTCCGCCGGCATATTCCAGATGGAGTCTCCCGGCATGACCCGGCTGTGCCGCCGCCTTCGCCCCGACCGGTTCGAGGACATCGCGGCTCTGATCGCTCTTTACCGTCCCGGCCCGATGGACGAGATCCCGCGCTATGTAAAGGGCAAGCACGAGCCGTCTTCGATCACCTATTTTCACCCGCTGCTGGAGGACGTTCTTGCGGATACCAACGGCGTCATCGTCTACCAGGAGCAGGTGACCGAGATGATCCGCAAGGTGGCCGGCTTCTCGGCGCAGGACGCCGATATGGTTCGCTACGCGATCGGTAAAAAGAAGAGCAGCGAGCTGGCCAAATGGAAGCCGCAGTTCGAGCAGGGCTGCGCGGCCAGCGGGCTGACCGCCCAGCAGGCGGAGGGGCTGTGGGACCTGATCAAGCCGTTCGCCGGATACTCATTTAATCGCGCCCACGCCAACGGCTACGCCCTGATCGCCTACCAGACCGCATGGCTTAAAGCCCACTACCCGGTCGAGTACATGGCGGCGCTTCTGACCTCAGTCAAGGACAACCAGGACCGCCTGCCGTTTTATCTTGCCGAGTGCCGGACGCTGGGGATCAAGGTCCTTCCCCCCAACCTCAACAGCTCGGGGCTCAACTTCACTCCGCGCGGAGAGCAGATCCTGTTCGGCCTCTCGGCGATCCGCAACGTCGGGGAGGGGGCTGCGGAACGGATCATCGAGGCGCGGCGCAAGAAGGGGGATTACGAATCGTTCTCGGATTACTGCCGCAAGGCAGATGCTGCCTGCCTGAACAAGAAGGTCGTGGAATCTCTTGCCAAAGCCGGCGCATTTGACGAGCTGGGCGTGGAGCGTGTGGCCTTGCTGGCACCAGATCCAAAGAACCCCGCCGCGCTTTGTATTTCGGAGCAGGCGTACCGGATGATCGAAGCGGTGCTCGGCGAGCGCCGCGCCGAAGACGCCGGCCAGTTCTCGCTTTTTGCCGGCCAGAAGGCCCCCGGGACCGGCGCAGAGCATGTTC
>JBOGWH010000386.1:0-2231 GCA_050692975.1 Actinomycetota bacterium
GGAGCTAGGGCTGGAGGGCCGGCGGTTTGGAGGTAACTGCCCCCAGTGCCGCCGTGGACACCGTGCGGGCGTATTTTTCCAGCGCTCCGCTCGTGTAGCGGGCGGGAGGAGGCGACCACCGGGCCCTTCGGATCTGGATCTCTCTCTCGTCCACCAACAGGTCCAGCCGCCGGTTCGGCACGTCCAGGACGATCTCATCGCCGTCCTCGACGAATGCCATTGGCCCCCCATCGGCCGCCTCGGGAGCGACGTGACCGACCGAAAATCCGTGAGTGGCGCCCGAGAAACGCCCATCGGTGATCAAAGCGACGTCCTTGCCCATCCCGGCGCCGAAGATCGCACCGGTTACGGCCAGCATTTCCCGCATGCCGGGCCCGCCCTTTGGGCCCTCGTAGCGAATCACCACGACGTCGCCCTTCTTGATCGATCCCCCGGTCACCGCGGCGAAGGCGGCGTCCTCGGAGTTGAAAACCCGGGCCACACCCTTGAAGGTGACGTCCTCCATGCCGACCGCCTTGCAGACCGACCCCTCCGGGGCCAGAGAGCCCTTGAGGACCACGATCGAGCCGGTCGGATGCAGCGGCCTCGAAATCGGCCGGACTACCTCCCCGTCGGGTTCGGGAGCGTCGGCCAGGTTGTCTGCCATTGTCTTGCCGTTGCAGGTAACTGCGTCTCCGTGCAGCAGGCCGGCGTTCAACAGCTCCTTTAAGACCACCGCCACTCCCCCAACCCGGTCGAGATCGGCCATCACGAACCGGCCGGCAGGCCGCAGGTCGGCGATGTGCGGGGTCTTGCGGGAGATGCGGTCGAAATCGTCCAGCTCGAGGGGCACGCCGGTTTCATAAGCGATCGCGAGCAGGTGCAGGACGGCGTTGGTTGAGCCTCCCGTCGCCATGACGCAGGCAATGGCGTTTTCGACCGCCTCCTTGGTGACGATGTCCCTCGGCCGCAGGCCGGTCTTTAGCTGCTCGACCACCGCAAGGCCCGACAGGAAGGCGATCTCGGCGCGGCGTTCGGAAATCGCGGGCGGCGAAGCGCTGCCCGGCAAAGAAAGACCCAAAGCCTCCACCGCCGCGGCCATCGTGTTGGCGGTGTACTGGCCGGCACAGGACCCTGCGCCCGGGCAGGCCGCTGACTCCAGCTCGTGCAATTCGTCGTCGGTCATCTTGCCGGCCGCGTGGGCGCCGACTGCCTCGAAAACGTCCTGGATGGTGACGTCTCGGTCGCGCCAGCGGCCCGGCATGATCGTTCCCCCGTAGCAGAAGACCGCCGGAAGGTTGAGGCGCACGGCCGCCATAACCATGCCCGGAAGACTCTTGTCACAGCCTGCGAAGGTGACGACGCCGTCGAAACGTTCGGCATGGACCATCAACTCAACCGAGTCGGCGATGACCTCGCGCGACACCAGCGAAGCTCGCATCCCCTCGGTTCCCATCGAGATGCCGTCGGAGACCGCGATCGTCGTGAATTCGATCGGGTAGGCCCCGGCCTCCCGAACGCCTCCTTTGGCTCGGTCCGCCAGCTTGTCCAGGTACATGTTGCAGGGGGTGACCTCGTTCCACGAAGAGGCCACACCGATGATCGGCTTGCTGAAGTCGGAGTCGGTCATGCCGACCGCGCGCAGCATGGCCCGTGCCGGAGCCCTCTCGGGCCCGACGGTTACATCTCTGCTGCGGGGGCGGAGCTTGAGGTCATCCCCTGGATCGGGCGTCAAGCTAGCCGGGCACCTCTTCCTTGGGGCGGTCGGCGGAGCTGTCCGGGGCGTCCGGCTCGGCGGCGGTTATCTCCCTGGAGCCCATGAAATATCCCTCGGCGACGAACACCAGGTTGTAAGTGCCCGCCTCCAGAGATATGGGCTCGTCCACGCGGTCGGTGTACGTACGGATCGACTGAAGGCCCTTGACCCAGATCGGCTTGGATTCGCTGCCGTAAACGATCTCCTTGCCCCCGCGGCGAATCGACCACTGCTCGTTGTAGCTGCCGGCGGGACCCGACCAGGTGCGCTCCACCAGAAAGGGCAAGGTCTTGCCGTTTTTCAGCCTTATCCCATCTTCTAGGGGCTCCTCGGCCGGCGCGACCCTGGCCGTGACGAGCTCCAGCTGGTACATCTCGGGCATTTCAAAACTCCTGTCCTCGGTCCTCGAATAATAGAGCACGGGCCGTCCCTGATCGACTCAGGAGCGATCTCTAGAAGGCCTGGCGCAACCTGTTTACGAAAGCCCGGCTTGGCC
>JBOGWH010000387.1:0-8894 GCA_050692975.1 Actinomycetota bacterium
CGGATCGGAACATGAAGATCACACACCGCGCTGGTGCGGGTGAATCTTGGGTCTACGTGGATCAGTTTCGCCCCGCGCCTTTTCGCTTCCATCGGCCATCGAAACCCGACCGGATGACACTCGGCCATGTTCGAGCCCATGATCAAGATGCAGTCGGAGTTGGCCAGGTCCTGCTGGAAGGTCGTCGCGCCTCCCCTACCGAAGGAAGTCCCCAGACCGGGGACGGTGGACGAGTGTCATATCCGGGCCTGGTTTTCGATCTGTACGGCCCCGAGCGCAGTGAACAGCTTTTTGATCAGGTAGTTTTCTTCGTTGTCGAGGGTCGCCCCTCCCAGATGAGCGAACCCCATGGTCCGCTTCAGGGGCACGCCGCCCTCCCCGGCCTCCTGCCAGCCCGAGTCGCGTGCTTCGAGGAGACGCCTCGCCACCATTTCGGTGGCTTCCTCGAGGCCGAGCCGCTCCCAGCGGTCACCGTAAGGCCGCCTGTACAACACACAGGTCTCCCGGTGGGAGCCGGTAACCAGCTGAAATGTGGCGGCGCCCTTCGGGCACAGGCAGCCCTGCGAGATGGGCGAGTCCGGGTCGCCCTCGATGCCGGTGATCCTGCCGTCCTTCACGTAGACGAGCTGCCCGCACCCCACCGCGCAGTAGGGACACACCGACCGGATGACCTGATCGGCCTCGAGAGTCCGGGGGGTCAGCCCACGGGTTCGCTGCGAGGCCGCGCTGTCACCGAGCCCGGCGAGGTCCTGGTCGCGCAGTTGCTTGAGGAACGGCCATCTGTTCATGAGGTCCTCAAGGGCCATCGCCCGATCCTACAGGCCCGGCCGGTCCTGGAGACCGGTTTCGATCCACCGCTCAAGAGCGGCGGGGTCGTCGATATCTTCCAGCGCCCCTGCCGCGATCAAAACTTCGAGGTCCCGTCCTTCCAGCCACCGGACGGCGATGGCTTCAAGCAGCGCCTTCATCGAGCGAGCGCCTGCCGACGCCAACGCGGCCGCCGTCTGCAGGGCGCCGGAGGAGTAGCGGGCGCACAGAGGCTGTGCATAGTCGGCCAGTCTGGGAACCAGGGACTCGTCCGGCCCGTCTGCCAGATGGCCCAGCAAAGCGACCGGAGCCATCGGCATATCCACCGCGAGCACAACCGCCCCGCGGCTCAGTTCCGGGCCCAGCGCCCCGGCGGCGCCGGCCAGCGCGTGGAGGGGCCCGGAATGCGGTGCCCGGTCTTCGAGAAATCGGACGCCCGTGTAGCCCGGACCCAGCTCTATCACCGGATCGCACACGTCGGCGAGACGGGCGAGGGTTATCTCGGCGAGAGTTGCACCGTGGGCGGCCACCGTGGCCTTGTTGCGGCCCATGCGGGAGCCGGCGCCTCCGGTCAAAAGCAGGCCGGGAGTGCTCAAGGTCTGCCGTCCCCGGTCTTCTTCAGAAAGCGGCGCAGCTTCGGCAGCGGCCAGGTATTGATCACCTCACCGGCGGTGCACCACCCGCGCTGGCCCATCGCGATCCCGTAATCGATCAGCCCGAACTCACTCGGGGAGTGGGCATCGGTGCTGATCGCGAACAGCGCTCCGAACCGGCGGGCGGCGATGATGTGATCGTCTTTCAGGTCGAGCCGCTGCGGGTTAGAGTTGATCTCGAGAGCGACATTGTTGGCGGCCGCCGCCTTTGCCACGACGGGAATATCAAACTCGAAGGCCTCCCTGCGCCCGATGCGCCGCCCGGTCGGGTGCCCCAGGATATTGACCAGCGGGTGTTCAACTGCGCGAAGCACCCTGCGGGTCATTTTTTCGCTGTCGTCTTTCATCGCGTGGTGAACACTGGCGACGAGGATGTCGAAGCGGGCAAGGACCTCGTCGGGATAGTCGAGTTCGCCCTCCGGTCCGATGTTCAGTTCGCACCCGTGCAGGATGGTGATTTTCCCCTTTAGCTTCTGGTTCAGCTCCCGGACCTCGGCGGCCTGCCGGTCTATGTCGTCTAGGGAAAGCGACTTGAGTCTCAGGTCCCGCCCGTGATCGGTGACCGCGTAGTACTCGTATCCCCGCCCGGCGGCGGCCAGCGCCATTTGTTCCATCGTTGCCCGGCCGTCGGAATAGTTCGAGTGGCTCTGCAGGTCGCCGCGCATATCGGATACCTCGACCAGCTCGGGGAGTCTGCCGGCCATAGCCGCCTCGACCTCCCCGCGGTTTTCCCTCAGGGTCGGCGGGGGGGTCTGCATCCCGAGAGCCCCGTAGACCTCGTCCTCGGTCGTCCCCGCCACCTTGACCGGGTCACCGGCCACCGGGGCGCCGTTCTCCCTGACCCTGAACAGGCCGTACTCGGAGAGCTTGAAGCCGAGTTTTACTGCATGCTCCCGCACCCGGACGTTGTGTTCCTGTGATCCGGTGAAATATTGCATGGCCGCTCCAAACTCATCCGGGGCAACTACCCGCAAGTCAACCTCCACCCCGTCGTCGGTCACGACGCTGCATTTGGTGGACCCACGGGCCGAGACGCGAGCAACCCTCGGGAGAGAAGCAAAGGCCTCGACCACCTCCGTCGGTCTGGCCGAGGCCACAAGAATGTCCAGGTCCCCGATGGTTTCCTTCATCCTGCGCAGGCTGCCGGCGTATGCGGCCTTCTCGACCGCCGGCTCGCCGTTGAGCAAGTCCACTATCTCTTCGGCAATACGCAGCGCCTCGGAAACGAGAATCCGGTGCTCGGTCACCGAGTACCGAGAGATTGCCGCCAGGATGTTCTGTTCGGTTTTCTCGCCGAGGCCGGGGATTTCCCGCAAGCGCCCCGCCTCGGCGGCTTCCTTGAGATCTGCGATCCCGGTCACTCCAAGCTCTCTGCAGATGAGGACTGCTTTCTTGGGACCTATCCCGCCGAGCCGGGTCAGTTCCTTTACTCCGGGGGGAAACTGGGCACGCAACTGCTCGAGGTGGGCCATGGCGCCGGTCTCGAGGATCTCTTGGACCTTGCCGACCGTGCCCCGGCCTATCCCGCGCAGCTTCAGCAACTCCGGCTGGGAGAGCTTGGAGATGTCGATGGCGGTTCCGGCCACGCTGTCTGCAAGGCGCCGGTAGGCAAGGACCCGAAAACGGTCGGCCCCGGTCATCTCCTCCAGATCCGCCAGCTCGCGAAACGCTGCAGCTACTTCCAGATTCGCTCGTGGCACTACGGAATCTTACGCCGGGGGCACCCCCGCCAAACTCGCCAGATGCAGAGTCGACCGCCTCACTTTCACGACCTTGCCGATGACGACGACTGCAGGGGCCCGGACACCCGCCGCTTCCGCCGCCTCTGCGAGCTCGCGGAGCGGCGATTCCGTCACGCGCTGGGATTCCAGGGTTGCGTTCTCGATGATCGCGGCCGGGCAGGCCGGATCCCGTCCCGACGCAAGCATTTCGCTGACGATTTCCGGTAGACCGCCCACTCCCATCAGGATCACAACGGTGTCGGCCGACGCGGACAGACCCCGCCAATCGACACGGCTGCCGGCGCAGTGGCCGGTCGCGAAAGCCACCGACGAGCCGTAGCGGCGGTCGGTGACCGGGATCCCTGCGGCTTCCGGAGCCGCGAACGCCGATGAAGGGGCCGGGACGATCTCCACGGGAATGCCGTGGCCCAGCACCGCCTCGGCCTCCTCCGCACCCCTTCCGAACACGAACGGGTCACCGCCTTTTAGCCGTACGACCTTCTGCCCCTTTGACGCCAGGTCGACCAGCAACGCGTTGATGTCCTGTTGCTCCATTGATCCCCCGTGCGGGTTCTTACCGGCGAATATTGCGTTCTTGCCGGCAATCAGCTGCGGGGCGACCAGGCGGTCGTAGACAATAACGTCGGCCTCTTGCACCAGGCGCCGGCCTTTGACGGTGATCAAGTCCGGATCCCCCGGCCCGGCGCCGACGATCGCCACGGACCCCTGCTTGACGGCGTAAGTTTCAGGATCGGTTTGCTTCGGCAGGTTGCCTTCGAGGCAGCGCCGGACAAGGTCCTTGGCCTCCTCGGTGCGGCTCTCGGCGACCAGAGCCCCCAGAGGGTGGTCGAGGGCAGCCGCCCATCGGGCCGCCCAGGTTTCAAAGTCGACCGTCCGCTTGGGGAGCATCTCGGCGCGCACCTCTTCCAGCAGGTCTATGAGCCTCCCGTACTCCGGCCCGAATTGCGCCGTCAGTTCCTGCCGGAGCCGCTTGGACAGAGCCGGGGCCTTTCCGCCGGTGGAAATTGCGAGCATCAGGTCGCCGCTGCGGATTATGGATGGCACTGCGAAGTCGCAATTGGGAGGATCATCGACTGCATTCAGGAGAACGCGTTCACGCTCGGCCTCTTGGCGGATGCGCGCATTGGCGGCGGAATCTTCGGTTGCGGCGATTGCAACGAAAGCGCCCCTGAGGTCGCCGGGCTCGTAGTCCCGTCTGACCAGCGTCACGCGGCCTTGGCCGGCGAGGCCCTCAAGTCCTTCGGTGAAAGACCCGGCGACCACCGTCACATCTGCGCCGGCCTGCAGAAGACCGTTTACCTTGTGCTCGGCGGCATCCCCGCCGCCGACGACGACGCACCTGCGCCCCGAAAGCTCCAGTGAGATCGGATACCTAAACGGCATCGGTCTCCTCCTTCGACGAAGCAACGTTTCCCAGCCCGATAAAACGCAGGGACCAGTACCGGGTGCAGGAATTGCAGAGGTAGCCTCCGGGCTCGTCGCCGTAGGGCACAAAGTCTTCCTCGCCGCAGTAAGGGCAATAAAAAGGGGCGGCCCTCGGAGTAGGTCCGGCTGATTCACTCATGAGGGTTCAGCCGCTGCTCGGGCCAAGACGGCGATCAGGCCGAGGCGGTCTTTGCTTCCGCCGGGGCTTTCTCGATTTTGCCGTTTTGAGCCGGGATGTTCAGGTGCAGGCCGCACTCGGTCTTCTCCATTCCGCCCCATCGCCCTTCCCGTCCCTTGCCGGGCTTGGTGCACGGCCAGCATCCCACCGATTCGTAGCCCTGGCCGCGAAGCGGATTGACGATGATGTCGTTTTCTGAAATGTATCGGGATACATCTTCGTCGCTCCATGAAACGATGGGGTTAACTTTGACGAGGCCGCGTGCGGCGTCCCATTCGACCGCCCTGGCGGACGTGCGGGTTGTGGCATCGGCCCTGCGGATACCCGATACCCAGGCCCGTTTGTCGCTGAGATACTGCTCGAGTGGGGCCACCTTCCGCGTGGCGCAGCATGCCTCATAGCCTTCGCGGTAGTAGACGTCGGCCAGTTCAACCGGCTTCAGCTTTACGAGGTTGAGGTTGTAACGCTCGCGGACCTGCTCGAGGGTCTCAAGGGTCTCGGGGAAGTGAAAGCCCGTTTCAAGGAAGAACACCTCGATGTCGGGGCGGACCTTCGTAGCAAGATCGACCACCACGGCGTCCTGCATGGAGCAGGCTACGGCGATGTGCGGGGAGTATTCGTCGATCGCCCAGCTCAGAATCTCTAGAGCGCTGCGGCCCTCAAGGTCCGGGAACTCAGGAATGGCGGTTGGAGGTTTGAGGAGGTTCATTTCAGCCAGTCCTCTCTTGCTCGCCGGCTCCATTCATAAAACGGCTCACCCTCATTGCGCGTTGCAAGGTACTTTCGAACGAGCCGCTCGACATAATTGGCCAGCTCATAAGCCGGCACCTTGAGACCTCTTACTTTCTTGCCGAATGCGTGCTCCTCTCCGAGATGTCCCCCGAGGTGAACCTGGTAGGCATCCGCCTTGGTGCCGTCGGACTTGGTAACTAGCGAGCCCATCAGTCCGATGTCGGCGACCTGAAAACGGGCGCAGGAGTTCGGGCAGCCGTTGATGTTGATTCGCAACGGCTCCTTGAAGTTGGGCAGGCGCTCCTCGAGCTCGCGGTACAGCCAGTCCGCCCGCTGTTTGGTCTCCACGATGGCGAGCTTGCAGAATTCGATGCCGGTGCACGCCATTGTCGAGCGGCGGAACTCGCTGGGGTACACCCTCAAATCGTGTTCCTCCAGGGCATGGACGAGACGGTCGACATCGGAAGGATTGACGTCGAGAACCGCCAGCTTCTGCTGGGTTGTGGCACGGATCCGTCCCGCTCCGAACTCATCTGCGAGGGAAGCTACGTGCCGGAGTTGGTGACCGGCGATGCGTCCGGCGCGGGGAGCGAAACCGACATAAAGGTTGCCGTCTTGCTGCTCGTATATGCCGACGTGATCTCGTTGAGTGCTGGTGGACGGCTCGGGGGCCGGGCCGTCGGAAAGTTTACGGCCCAGATACTTTTCCTCCATGGTCTCCCGGTAGCGCTCCGGGCCCCAGTCCGCCATCAAGAACTTCACCCGGGCGTGGTTGCGGGCCCGGCGGTAGCCGTAGTCACGAAAGACCGAAGTCACCGCTGCCCAGACCTCATTGATTTCATCCGGCTCGACGAAGACGCCCAGCCTTTTAGCAAAGTGCGGATTCGGGCCGAGGCCCCCGCCGACCCACAGGTCGAAGCCGGGAACACCGTCCTTGCGCACCCCCACGAAGGAGATGTCGTTGATCTCGTGCTGTGCGCATTGCTGGCCGCACCCGGCGATGGAAGTCTTGAATTTGCGGGGCAGATTCGAGAACGCGGGGTCTCCCACGAAGCGCTTATGAGCGGCCATGAGATAGGGGGTGCCGTCGATAATCTCGTCCTTGTCGACGCCGGCCAGCGGGCAGCCGATCATGTTGCGGGGAGTATCCCCGCACGCCTCGCAGGTGGTAAGTCCCACCGACTCGATGGCGTCCCAGATACGGGGCATGTCCTCGACCCGGATCCAGTGCAGCTGCACGTTCTGGCGGTCGGTGATATCGGCGACGTCGCGCCCAAACCTTTCGGAGACCCCGGCGATTGCCCGCAGCTGCTCGCTGCTCATGGCACCCCCGGGGATGCGGATCCGCAGCATGAAGAACTCGTCTTCCAGCTCGTGAGGCTCTACCACGGCGGTCTTGCCCCCGGGGATGCCCGGGCGGCGCTGAGTGTAGAGACCCCACCACCTGAATCGGCTTCGAAGGTCGTCGGGCCAGATTGAGCGAAAGCCCTTTTTCGAGTAGACGTTGACGATCCGGTCCCGGACGGCAAGTCCGTCGTTGTCCCGCTTTATGCGTTCGGCCTTGTTGAGGGGCTCCATATAGCCCATGGCCCATTGACCCTCACCGAACTTCGTCTTTGGCATAATCCAAACGCTCCGCGGTCCGGGGATGGGGTGGCCGTCAGCCCCCGGTGGCTAAGTACTTATACCTTTTGTACCGTGTAAAAGAGAAAATGTCAACGGCGCGGTCTGTTTGACGGCGGTCCGTCCACGGAATTAACCCGGCAGCCGCCCCGGACGCCTCACCCAAGATGGGGACATTAGGCTTCAAGTCCTCCCCCATTGGTGCCGACAAATCAATCATGAGGCGCAGGGCTTGGCTTGTTTATCTCCTGGGGGGATCTGCGGCGACCGCCGCTTACTTCGTGGCCCCCATGGTCAAAGGCAACGGCTTGTGGTTCAACCTGATCGGCCTTTCCGCCGCCGTGGCCATAGTGGCCGGGGTGAAGATGTACAAACCGAAGCCGGCGGCCGCCTGGTGGCTTTTCGCCGTTGCCCAGGTCACCTTCGTCATCGGCGACGCCGTGTACTACAACTGGAAGCCGCTGTTCCCATCCATCGGCGACATCTTTTATCTGGCCTTTTACCCAATTCAGGTCGTCGGCCTGCTGATGCTGATTCGGCGCCGAAGCGGGGGGAAGGACTTTCGCAGCTTCCTGGATGCCGCAATCCTCACCGTCGGGCTCGGGGTATTGTCCTGGGCTTTTCTTATTCAGCCGCACTTCCAGGATCCGGGCCTGACCGCAGTGGAAAGACTCGTTTCGCTGAGCTACCCCCTGATGGACCTGGCTCTGCTGGCCGTAACGGCCCGCATGGCGGTGGGAGCATGGCCCCGCCACCCGGCCTTTTACCTGCTGGGTGCCGGACTGATGTCGATGCTTATAACAGACGCCGTCTACGGATTTATCGAGCTGCAGGGCGGATACGACCCCGGCGGCGCTCTGGACTCAGGTTGGCTCATCTACTACCTGCTGTGGGGGGCTGCAGCCCTTCATCCCTCCATGACCAAGCTGTCGGAGCCGGCAGGTGTGGGACCTCCCCTTACCTGGCGCAGACTCGCCCTGCTCTCGGCGGCGACCCTCATCGCGCCCGTTGCGGATGCGATTGAATCCGGCCCCGACACCATGGCGTATTCAATATTCTCGGCCGTTTTGTTCCTGCTTGTTGCAGCCCGGATGACCGGCCTAATAACCAGCATGGACACCATCCAGCGGCGGCGCAGCGAGGAGCGCATCACCGCTCTCGTCCGCCATTCCTCCGACGTGATTACCGTCGTGGACTCCGATCTCGTGATTCGCTACCAGACGCCCTCCTCCCAGAAGGTTCTCGGGTACACACCGGACGAGATGATGGGCTCGGAGCTCACGCAACTGGTCCATCAGGAGGATCGCGGCGGCTTCCTCGATTTCTTCCGCTCCCCCGTCGCCGGCGAAAACCTGCAGGTCAGTGATCGCCTCGAATGGCGCCTGATGCACAAGGAGGGCCACTGGGTCCCCGTTGAGGCCATCGTCAACAACCTCCTCGACGACCCGGGGGTAAGGGGCTTGGTCCTCACAATGCGGGACGTCACGGACCGCAAAGCGCTCGAAGAGGCGCTTCGCCGGCAGGTTGAAGAACTCAAAGAGCTCGACCGAATCAAAAGCGATTTCGTATCGACGGTCTCGCACGAGCTGAGAACGCCCCTCACCTCCGTGATCGGGTACGCGAAGACGCTCGATAACCACTGGAACCGCCTTGAAGAGGAACAGAAGCGCGAGTTCGTGCGCGAGGTCGAGACGCAAGGCAACAAGCTCAACCGATTGCTGGAGCGAGTGCTCG
>JBOGWH010000388.1:0-2182 GCA_050692975.1 Actinomycetota bacterium
GGCAGGCGGGGAGGCCGCCTGCCTGAAAGCTTGAGTGAAACCCCCCAGGTGCGGGCTTTTAGCGGGACTCGGCCTTCCTGCGGCGCACCACCACTGCAGCGAACAGGGCCATTGCCGCGGCCAGGGCCCCCAGGCCGATGCCGGATCTCCCCCCGATACTCGAGCAACTAAGGTCTTCACAGCGCCGGGCGGTCAGCCAACTGGCCAGCTTTCCACCAAGCCGGGGGCCCTGCTTCTTAGCCTTGCCCGTTGGGTTCTTTGGGTGGTTCCACGCTTCCGTTGGTCACTTTCCAGGCGCCCCATTTGTTCGCTAGGACCTTGGCTTCATACTCGATGGCCTCGCCGGCCACCACCGGAAGGGTCTGAAGTCCGATCTTTGACAGAAGGCGCGACCGGTTGACCGCGCGCTCAACATCGGCGCGGTCCACGACCCAGGAAGCTTCCACCACCAACCACACCTCGGATCCATCATCCTTTAGCTTCCCCCGGGCGACGATGTCGGCTAGGCGAATCTCGTCGGCCTGTGACTCGTCGAGAAGGCCTTCACTCTCCGCCCGGTCCAGCAGCCTGTCCAGTTCGTTGATGTCAATTGTTCGAAGACGCCGGGCTATCGGGGCGAAGTAAGCGAAAGGTCGCTTTTCGTACTTGGATTCCACGATAAAGCCCTTGATTCCGGGCTGCTCGCCGGCCAGCTTTGAAACAACGGTGACAAGTTCGTCTATCTTGCCTGCCAAGACATCCAAACGGGCCTCAGTCCGGGCCTGGGCCTGGGCCAGCTCCTCAATTCGGGCCTCAGTCCGGGCCTGGGCCTGGGCCAGACGTTGCAGAATCTCCGGAACGGCCAACAACTCCTCGGACAGCACGAGGCGACGTAGTTCAGCGCGCCATTCGGGATGCTCGCCGAGCAGGCGTGCCAGATCGTGGAAGTCTTCAACAGCAAAGCTCATCTTGTAACCATTATGAACGCAGGGGGTGACAAATGAGATTTCGTGCGGGGGCTTTCCGAGTATGTCGACCACGCTGGCGTGCGGTCACGTTGAAGTCAATTGGCCCCATTCCCTCGAAGGGCTGGATCACCAGCTCCAATCTCACCTCGGAGGACTACCGGATTTCGAATTCGGTGGCCATTCCCTTGGCCCCGTGCTGTTTGCCGTCGGGGTCGACGACGAAGCAAATCAAGGCGTAGCGGTTCGCCTCGATATCCACGGCAAAAGCTCCGGAGGCTCCGGAGGCCTTCGGAGGAAAGCTCGCCACCTGAGTCACTCCGCGCCGCTCGGGTGAGTTGAGCTGCTGCACTATCGGCGGAGTGTCCTGGGGAAGGACGACCAGTACCAGTTGATGCTTTAGCTTTCCCGTGTTTCGGGCCTTGAACAGGACCCTGCCTCGCTTCACCAGTTTCGGGTTGAAATCGATGCGGTATTCGCTCAGCCTGACGTCAACGACCGCCGGACCCGGCAGGGGCCCGCGAGGAGCCCCAGCGCAGGCCGATGAGGACAAAACCAGGCCGGCGGCGAGCACGGCCGCGGTAAAGCTCGTGCGCCGGATGCCCCCGGGCGCCGGCGCGGGATTCAGCGCAGAACCGCCCATTGTCCGCGGTGCCATTGTGGGGGGAGTAGACATGTCCAGATTCGGTGGAGTTTTAGAGGGCGCTACGGCTGCGCGAGGCCGGCCCGGCCCATCCGTAGGCCGGCGCCGGCCCGGGGGGCCGTGACAACCTCGATGATCTCCCGGCCAGGACGCAGATGGTTATCAGTCCCACCAGCGTCGGGAGGGCGAATTGCCACGGCGGAGCCGGGCCTGTTGATGCGAGTCCTGAAAACGTGAGCTTCGGCGCCGGTCGCGGCTCCTCAACGGGTGCGAGAGCCAGAGCCCCGCCGGCCTGCACCTGCTTTCCCACCTGCAAAGAGACTTGAAAGCCTGCCGCGGATTGAATCCCCGGCAAGGTCTGCACGACGGTCTGCGCGACCTGTGCCGGCACTTGCCCCGGCACGATGGCCAAGGGAGGCGGGGCCGGGAGCCCGATGCTCAGAGCCCGGGAAGCGATCTGCGTCGCCTGCCCGGGAGTCCCTGAGCTCAGCGTCGGCGGGGGAGCGCTCTGCTGGTTCTGGGCCGGCCCAGGGGCTGTGACCGGATCCTTGGGAAGGACTGGATCAACGGGCAGGTCGGAAGCGTTGTATTGAAA
>JBOGWH010000389.1:0-3862 GCA_050692975.1 Actinomycetota bacterium
CCGCCTGCGGGACGAGATCTCCGACCTGAAGCGCGAATTGAAGGCCATGGTCTAGATAAATCTGCTGAGCAATTGCACCGGCAAGGAACTTACGGAGGGCCGCTTAGCTGCCCCCGGACGCCGCCGCTAGATCTGTTTCAGCGCCCGTGGTCCGGCCGGATTTGGGCCTGGGGATGGCCTCGGTCAAAACCTTCCTTAGATACCGGCCCGTGTGGGAGGCCGGCAGCTTGGCGACTTCTTCGGGCGGCCCCTCGGCGACCAGTTCGCCACCGGCGTCTCCGCCCTCGGGCCCGAGGTCGATGATCCAGTCGGCGGTCTTGATCACGTCGAGGTTGTGCTCGATCACCACCACCGTGTTTCCCTTGTCCACCAGGCCGTGCAGCACCTTCAGCAGCTTGGAGATGTCCTCGAAGTGCAGGCCGGTCGTCGGCTCGTCGAGGATGTACAGGGTCCGCCCCGTCGCCTTCTTGGCCAGTTCACTGGCGAGCTTCACCCGCTGAGCTTCGCCTCCCGACAGGGTCGGGGCCGGCTGTCCGAGCTTGATATAGCTCAGCCCGACGTCGTTGAGAGTCTGGAGATGCCGTGCTATCGGCACGATCGGACGGAAGAACTCCAGCGCCTCCTCGACGCTCATCTCAAGAACCTCCGAAATCGTGCGCCCCTTGTAGGTGACGTCCAGGGTCTCCCTGTTGTACCGGCGCCCCTTGCAGACCTCGCAGGTCACGTACATGTCCGGCAGGAAATACATCTCGATCTTGATCTGGCCATCGCCGGTGCAGTTCTCGCAGCGGCCGCCCTTCACATTGAAGGAAAAGCGGCCGGGGAGGTAGCCGCGGGCCCTTGCCTCCTTCGTCTGGGAGAACAGCTCGCGGATCGGCGAAAAGACTCCGGTATAGGTGGCCGGGTTGGAGCGCGGCGTCCGCCCGATCGGGGACTGGTCGATGTCGATGACCTTGTCGACGCCTTCCAGCCCGTTGATGCGGCGGTGCCTGCCCGGCAGAAGCTTGGCTTCGCGGAAGAGGTGGCGATGCACCCCCCGGAAGAGGATTTCGTTGACCAGTGTCGATTTTCCCGATCCCGAGACCCCGGTGACGCATGTGAACAAACCCAGCGGAAAGCCCACGTCAAGGTTTTTGAGGTTGTGCTCGGATGCTTCTTTTATCAGCAGCGACTTGTCGGACGGCTTGCGGCGGGCGGCGGGCAGCGCTATGGACTTTCTTCCGGAAAGATAGGCGCCGGTAAGCGAACCCCGGTTGCGAAGCAGGCCCTTCACCGGTCCGGCATAGACCACCTCGCCGCCGTGTTCTCCGGCCCCGGGGCCGATGTCGACGACGTAATCGGCGACGGAAATCGTCTCCTCGTCGTGCTCCACGACTATCAAGGTGTTGCCGAGGTCCCTGAGGCGGATGAGGGTTTCAATCAGCCGCGCGTTGTCGCGCTGGTGCAGTCCTATGGATGGCTCGTCGAGGATGTACAGGACCCCCACCAGGCCGCTGCCGATCTGGGTCGCGAGGCGTATCCGCTGCGCTTCGCCTCCGGCCAGAGTTGCCGCGCCCCGCTCCAGGGTGAGGTAGTCCAGCCCCACGTCGAGCAGGAAGCCGAGCCGTTCCTTGATCTCTTTCAGGATCCGCACCGAGATCTTCTCTTCCCGGTCGGTCAGCTCCAGGTTTTTCAGGAACTCGTCGGCCTTCTGGATCGATCGGCGGCACAGCTCCCAGATATTGATTCCGCCGACGGTCACCGCGAGGGATTCGGGCCGCAGGCGGGCCCCGTGGCATGCCGGGCAGGGCACCTCCCGGAAGTACTGCTCGATGCGTTCGCGGCTGTAATCGGACTCGGTCTCCTCGCGGCGGCGCTCCAGCCAGGGAATGACTCCCTCAAAGACGGTGTGGTACTGACGCTTGCGCCCGTACCGGTTGGTGTACCGGATGAAGACCTCTTTTTCGCCCGTTCCATGCAGAACCGCCTGCCTCGCATCCTCGGTCAGCTCGTCCCAGGGGGTGTCCACGCTAAAGCCGAACTCGGAGGCCACGGCCTGCATCATCCGGTTGAAGTACTCGAGTCGCGCCGACGACCAGGGCGAAATCGCTCCCTCGGAGATCGAGAGCTCTCCGTTGGGCACGATCAACTCCGGGTCAACCTCCAGATGGGTGCCGAGCCCGTCGCAGCGCGGGCATGCCCCGTAGGGGGTGTTGAAGGAGAAGTTCCGCGGGACCATCTCTTCGAAGGACAGGCCGCAATCCAGGCATGCGGCGTGCTCGGAAAAGGCCAGAACCTCCTGCGAATCCACCAGCTCGATGCCCGCGATCCCCTCGGCGAGCTTCAGCGCGGTCTCGACCGAGTCGGTGAGGCGGCGCTTGACTCCTTCCTTGAGTACGAGGCGGTCGACGACGACGTCGATATCGTGCTTGTAGTAACGGTCGAGGCGGATCTTCTGAGAAAGGTCCATGACCTTGCCGTCCACCTTTGCGCGGGCGTAGCCCTTGCGGGCAAGGTCTTCGAACAATGTCTCGTACTCACCCTTCTTGCCGCGCACCACCGGGGCGAGCACCTGGAAGCGGGTCCCCTCCGCTAATTCCAGGACCTGGTCGACGATCTGTTCGGGGCTCTGGCGTACGATCGGACGCCCGCAATTGTGGCAGTGCGGCTTGCCGATCCGGGCGAACAGAAGTCGAAGGTAGTCGTACACCTCCGTAATCGTCCCGACCGTCGAGCGGGGGTTGCGCGACGCCGACTTCTGGTCGATCGAGATGGCGGGGGAGAGCCCTTCAATGAAGTCCACGTCGGGTTTCTGCAGCTGGCCGAGGAACTGGCGGGCGTACGACGAAAGGCTCTCCACATAGCGACGCTGCCCCTCGGCATAGATCGTGTCGAAGGCCAGCGAGGACTTTCCGGAGCCCGAGATGCCGGTAAATACGATGAGGGAATCCCGCGGCAGCTTGAGGTCGACGTCCTTGAGGTTGTGTTCCCGGGCTCCGTGAACGACCAGCTCGTCGGAGGCGGAATTCTTCTTGGGTGCCATACGCAGCCACATTGTCACACGCCCGGCAAGTTGAACTTGCCGCCGCCCGGCCCGGCCTGATAATGATGGCATGGCTTCGAATCGCCCGTGGCAGCCGCGCCCTGCCGACATCCCGGACCGGCCCGGCTGCTACCAATTCCGGAACACCCACGAGAGGGTCGTCTACGTGGGCAAGGCCCGCAGCCTGCGCGGCCGCATCCCCAACTACTTCTCGACGGGCCTGCACCCGCGGACCGTCGCCATGGTGGCCGCCGCCGCCTCGGTGGAGTGGATCGTCACCGCCAACGAGGTAGAGGCGCTCCAGCTGGAGGTATCGCTCATCAAGGAACACCGGCCCCGGTTCAACGTCCGCTACCGCGACGACAAGTCCTATCCATATCTGGTGGTCACGCTCGGGGAAGAAATCCCGCGGGCCCTGGTTGCACGGGGGCGGAAACGCAAGGGCAACCGCTACTACGGGCCGTACACGCACGCCTACGCCATCCGGGAGACACTCGACTTGCTGCTGAAGGTCTTTCCGATCCGCTCGTGCAGCAAGGGGGTCTTTGACCGGGCGAAGCGGGCCCGCCGCCCCTGCCTGCTGTACGACATCGGCCGGTGCAGCGGGCCGTGCGTGCAGGCCGTTTCGCCGCCGGAGCACCGGGAGATCGTCGACGGCTTCTGCAACTTTCTCGACGGCGACCATCAGCCGGTGCTGGCGGCTCTGCGCGACCAGATGGAGGCGGCGGCGTCGGCGATGGAATACGAGAGGGCGGCCAGGGCCCGGGACCAGCTGGCCGCGGTGAGGCAGGTGATCGAGAAGCAGGAGATGGTAACCGAGCGGCCGGAGGACCTCGACGT
>JBOGWH010000390.1:0-2413 GCA_050692975.1 Actinomycetota bacterium
TAAGGCAACTTGTTGCCAGCCTCGAAGCCGTCGGGGCTTCAGTGCTCGAAGCCGATCCGCGAACCGCCCGGGGATCCAAAAGACGGAAGCGGGGAGCCCCCAAGAATTCCGGCTGATCATTATTGGGGAAAAGGAGGCCGGAAGTGTGGGTAAACCTTCGCTTAATCTGTTGGTGGCCTAAGAAACGTGCTATCAAATGAGCACGAAAAGCCCAAACGTGAAAGCCTCACGGTGAGAATTACCTTGGAGAGTCAGGTCCTATGACCGGGTGTCGAAGCCCGTTTCAGTGCATCGTTCCGCCCGTCCTGCTCGAGCGGATTGCCCGCAACGGCACCGACAAGCAGAGGGGATGGGCCCTGGACACCATGGCCACCGACACGACGTTGCGGGCGGCAAGGATTCAAAACGCCGCGGCCAGGTCAATGATGGCCCGGCGGGCCCTAGCCGAGCTCGATCACGGCACCGGCAAGCCCCGTCGCACCATCCGCGACGCCAAGAGCAAGGAAGACCTTACGGGCGTCACTGTGCGCGACGAGGGGCAGGGCCCATGCGGCGACAAGGCCGCCGACGAGGCCTACGACGGTTTCGGGCATACCTTCAACTTCTTCTGGGATATCTTCAAGCGGGACTCGATCAACGACCAGGGCATGGAACTGCTCGGGATTGTTCACTTCGGAAAGAAATACGACAACGCGTTTTGGGACGGCCAAAGAATGGTCTTTGGCGACGGCGACGGTGAGATCTTCAACCGTTTGACTGCATCACTGGACGTCATTGCCCACGAACTCGCCCACGGGGTTACCGAGCATGAATCCGGCCTTGTCTATATGGGCCAGCCGGGCGCGCTGAACGAATCTCTGTCGGACGTCTGGGGCTCGTGCGTGAAGCAGTACATGCTAAAGCAGAAGGCGGAGGACGCCGACTGGCTGATCGGGGCCGGGTTGCTGACGAAAAAGGTAAAAGGCGTCGCTCTGCGCTCGATGAAGGCGCCCGGCACCGCCTACGACGACAAGGTCCTGGGCAGGGACCCCCAGCCGGGGCATATGAAGAATTACAACCCGACTCAGGCCGACAACGGAGGCGTGCACATAAACTCCGGCATTCCCAACCACGCTTTTTACACCACTGCGGTGACCCTGGGTGGGTACTCGTGGGAGCGGGCCGGGAAGATCTGGTACGAAGCCTCCAAGTCTCCGCGTCTTCGCCCCAACTCCCGCTTTGAGGTCTTCGCCAAATCGACTCTCGCCACCGCCGTGCGGCTTTACGGGGCCGACTCCGACGAGACGAGGGCGGTGAAGGCAGGCTGGGATAAAGTCGGCATCACGGCTGCATAGTCATATGCCGGAAGAACAGGTCCGCGTCGAGTTCCAGCGCAGCGGCGGGTTCGCCGGAATGACGATGAAGGCCACCGTCGATACGGCAGAGCTTTCTGAAGAGGAAGCCCGCGTCTTGAGGGAGATGGTGGAAAAAGTGGACTGGGATAGGGCCGGTCAGAACAAGACGATGCCGACTCGGGGCGCCGACCGCTTTCAGTACGACTTCGTTGTCACTAGGGGAGAGCGGTGTTACGAGCTGACCCTGCCCGAAGCGGCGGTTCCCGACGAACTAAAACCCCTGGTGGAACGCATGACTGAGCTGGCTCGCCCGCATTGAACCGGCGGGCGGTTCTCTGAATTACATCTGTGTAGTTGTCAGAGCCCGCCGTTATCTTTAGAACGTGGGAGTCACGGAAATCGATCAGTCGCAACTCAACTGGATAGCAGGATTCATCTGGGGCATCGCCGACGATGTGCTGCGCGACCTGTATGTCCGCGGCAAGTACCGCGACGTCATCCTCCCGATGACCGTCTTGCGCCGCTTCGATGCCGTCCTCGAGCCCACCCACAAGGACGTCCTCGAGATGAAGGAGAAACTCGACAAAGAGCAGATCAACAACCAGGATCTCCCGCTGCGCAACGCCGCCGGCCAGGCCTTCTACAACACCTCAAGATTCACCATGCGCGATCTGCGCAGCCGCACCAGCCAGCAACAACTCCGCCAGGACTTCGAGGCCTACCTCGACGGCTTCTCTCCTAACGTCCAAGAGATCCTCGACAACTTTGAGTTCCGAAACCAGATCCCCCGCTTGTCGAAAGCCGATGCTCTCGGCACCCTCATCGAGAAACTCATGAGCCCGCAGATAAACCTTGGGCCGGAGCCCGTCCTCAACGGCGACGGTTCGGTTCGGCATCCCGGCCTCGACAACCACGCGATGGGAACGATCTTCGAAGAACTGGTCCGCCGGTTCAATGAAGAGAACAATGAAGAGGCCGGCGAGCACTGGACCCCCCGTGACGCTGTGCGCCTGATGGCAAACCTGGTCTTCCTGCCCATCCAGGCCGAGATCAAGTCCGGCACCTACCTACTCTACGAC
>JBOGWH010000391.1:0-1191 GCA_050692975.1 Actinomycetota bacterium
CCCCCGACTTGATCGCCGACTGGATATTGCCGGCGGCCACCAGTGACGACAGCAGGATGACCTTTACACCTGGAGCGCGGGCTGCCAGCGCCGCCGCTATCGCGGGGCCCTCCATCTCCGGCATCCAGTAGTCGATAACGGCGACGTTCGGCCTTCTCTTCCGGACGGTTTCGACGGCCTCGGGGCCGCTCGTCGGATAGTCCTCAAAGACCGCCAGGTCGGACTGAGCCCGAAGGCTGCCGGCTACGCCCTCGGCAAACATGCGGTGAGCATCGGCTACGAGAACACGGATCCTTGCCATCAGTCAGATACTGACACGGCAATTTCGGGAGGCAACCCATCTAAAGTTGGGATTTCTGCCCTCGGCCAAAAGGCCCTCCCAACTAAAGTCGGGATTTGAGCCGAACCGCCGCGTCAGTCCCTGGGCCGGGTAGCCGAGCCCGCCACAGCCGCGGCCCAGGCAGGCCGCGGATCCACGCATAGTCCGGCGGCGGTCGCTCTTGCCGAAGCAATGATGCATCCGAAGATCGCTGTGATCGCGACGGCAAACCAGATGCGAAACGTCGACTGGCCCAGCATCACCATGGCAAAGCGTTCGGCCGCATCATGCTGCTGGCTGGATTCGGCTTCCGGGACGGCAGGCTGGGCCGAGGATGGCTGCTGCCTGTAGATCAGGCTCGACGCTGCGCTGCCGGCGGCGCTTTGCATCAGCGAGGTGACGGCAAGCGGCCCGGGCGCCGGATTGGTGACCGAAAGCGGACTCCCGCTGGCCAGCGTGGCCGGGGCCCCGGGGAGAGGCGCGGGAGGGGCCGGGGGCGGCGGGGCGGCCGGCTGATTCTGTCGCGTCGATGCGGGCTGGTTGGCGGCCTGATCTCCGGCGGTCTGTTGGCCCACCACAGGGTCGTCACCGGGGTCCGGAGGCGGTTCCTCCTGGGTGGGCGGCTGAGACGAGCTGTAGTACTCCGCGGTGGCCTGAGGCTCTCCGCCCGCGGGAGTGCTTCGCTCCCCGGTCCCGCCGGAGGCCAGCACCTTTCCGCATCGCTGGCCGCATTGCTCCGGAGTCCCCGTGATGTTCACAAGCGGATGGTCGTATCGGGCGAAGTGCATGATGGCGGTCGCTTTCCACCCGCCGGTTGAGGGGGCGAACAGCTCTGCGGTCCTGATGGCCTGGCCGGCCGGCTCGCGGGCCCT
>JBOGWH010000392.1:0-3451 GCA_050692975.1 Actinomycetota bacterium
CGGCAATCGCCTCCTCCTCGTCGGGTACCACCGTCCGATCCAGCAGCTCGGCACCCCGTTCGGATATCAATTGGGCGGCGGCGGGACCGCTCTCGTCGGTGTTCTCGCCGCGTGAAACCGAGTCGCTGACCGTTACGATTGCGGCTGCAAAGCCCCCGAGCCCGCTACTGCCCGAGCCGGTATCCGCCGCTTTTCCCTCCGGTCTTCTCAATGAGCCGGACTTTTTCGATGGTGATCGACTTGTCGGCCGACTTACACATGTCGTAAACGGTAAGCGCGGCGACGGAGGCTGCGACCAGAGCCTCCATCTCGACTCCGGTCTTTTCGGTGGTGGCCACCTCGGCGACGATGTCGATGCCCGAGCCCCGCTCGTCGGCAAAGGGCGTTAAGTCGATCGAAATCGAATCCAGTCCCAGCGGATGACAAAGTGGAATAAGCTCCGGCGTTTTCTTGGCCGCCATGATGCCCGCGATGCGGGCGACGCCCACGACGTCCCCCTTGGAGAATTTCTCGCCGGTGATCATCGACACGACTGTCGCCGGCATCATCACGGTGGCCGCCGCCTTCGCCGACCGGCGGGCCGGCAGCTTGCCCGACACATCGACCATTGCGGCTCTGCCGGAAGGACCGATGTGGGAGAGCCGGCTCATCGCATCAAGCTTCGGAGGAAGCTCTGGAATTGCTCGCCCAGCTCCGGATGCTCGGCGCCGAGTTCCACCGAAGCCTTCAGGTAGCCGAGCTTGGTCCCGATGTCCCAGCGCCTTCCATCGTACCGGTAGGCGTACAGCCGGCCCTTGCCGCCGAGTACTCCGAGCGCGTCGGACAGCTGGATCTCGCCGCTGGATCCCGGCGGCAGGTCGGCCAGAACATCGAAAATTTCGGGGTGAAGCACGTACCTGCCGACCAGGGCCAGGTCTGAGGGCGCCTCTTGCGGCTCGGGTTTTTCCACCACCCAGTCGACCGGCATCAGCCGGTCGTCCGGCGAGGAGGTCGAGATCGCCCCGTAGAGCCTGATCTCATCGCCCGGAACCCTGGTGACGGCGGCAACCGATACTTCGGTCTCTTCATAAGCCTTGATCAGCCCGCCGATAGTGTCCACGTTCGGATCGTAGATCTCATCGGGAAGCACGACGACAAAGGGCTCTCCGTCCATGTGGTCGCGGGCCACCCCCACGGCGTGGCCTAGCCCCAGAGGCTTGTTCTGGTGGACGGTATAGATCTCGGCCAGGTCCTGAAGCCGTTTGACCTCCCGGAGCAGAACGTCCTTGCCGCCGGTGGCCAGGGCGGTCTCGAGTCTGTAATTGGCGCCGAAATGCTCGCCGATCGCTTCCTTGCCTTCGGAGATGACGATGCAAATGTCGGTCACCCCTGCGCGGGACAATTCCTCTACTGCGTACTGGATCCCCGGGCGGTCGACGACACACAAAAGCTCTTTCGGAACCGCCTTGGATGCGGGCAGAAAGCGTGTGCCGAGCCCCGCGGCGGGGATCACCGCCTTGCGAATGGGCATGAGCTAAATACTTACATACTTGCGGCGGGGCCCTCGCCGACCGGCCCCAATGCGTCCTCATCGAGGGCCGTCGCAGGGCCGTCGCGGTCGGCGGCCCTCCGGCCGTCCGGGGGGGTTTGGGGCATCTCGGATTTCTCCTCGGCGGTGGGCAGGTGCCTCACTACCCGGTTCTTTCCCAGCGATTTCGCCTTCAGCAGGGCCAGGTCCGCAGCCCGGAAGATCTGAGCCTTTTCCTGGCCGGCTTCGGGGAAGCCCGAAACCCCGAGAGAAAGGGTGACGGTCAAGGGCGAGTCCACAAGCGAGGAGGTGAACGGCCGCTCCGCGACCACTCTCCTCAGGCGCTCTGCCGTAGCATGCGCACCCGGCGCCTCCGTTTCCGGCAGCAAAACGACGAACTCCTCGCCACCGTAGCGCGCCAGGATGTCCACGTCGCGAATCTCCCCCTGAAGCCGCCTCGCCAGCTCGATGAGGATCTGGTCGCCCACCTGATGCCCGTAGGTGTCGTTGAAACGCTTGAAGTCGTCGATGTCGAGAATGATCAATGAAAAGGGGCGCTGGAAGCGCACCGACCGTTCCAGCTCCTGCTCGAGCTGCAGCTGAAAGAACCGGTGGTTCCAGATCCCGGTCAGCCCGTCGGTGATCGCCAGACGCTGCGCCTCGGCGTGAAGCATTGCGTTCTCGATCGCCACACCACCCTGATCCGCCCGGGAAACCAGAGTGGAAAGGTCCGCCCGGCTGAAGGAACCCCGGGCCTTGTCGTAAAGAACCGCAACTCCCATCACCCCGCTCTGGGTGGTCAGCGGGGCGGCGACGACGCTGGCCGCCTCCGGCTCACGGGGATCGGCGGAAGGCAGATCGTGGACCTCGGGGACCCAGACGGGCTCGCCGGTGGCCGCCACCCTTCCCGCGATGCCCTCGCCGACCGGTAACTCAAAATCGCCGGCGGGCAGGTTGCGTCCCACACGCACCCGCAGCACATTGTCATCGCCGATCATCATGACGGCCCCGCGTTTTGCCCCTGCGGTCTCCATACCCGACTCCAGCACCAGTTCGAGAATCTTGTCGAGGTCGTGGGTGGAGCGCAGTGCTTCACCGAAGCGCAGGTACGCCCGGTCGAGAAGCTCGCGGTACTGGGCTATGTCGGCGCCCTGGGTGCTGAGGGTCGTGGAAAGCTGGTTCACAAGCCGGGCCAGCTGGCCGACCTCGTCGGTGGCCTCTGCCGCCATCTGCTCTCCGTACCTGCCTTCGGCGACGGCCTGGGCCCCTGCGGCCAGGTCCCTCAGCGAACGGGTCGCGGTCCTGGCAACCAGGACTCCCAGCAATCCTGCGCCCAGAACCGCCAGAAGCACCATCGCGGCGCCCACCAGCTGGAACGAGGAACCTTCGATCTGGGTCACGACAAGCTGGCTGCCGGTGATGCCTATGAGCACCATCGGCACGAGCACTATCGCGAAAAATGCCAGAAAAAGGCGGGCCTGCACTGACATGTGAGTCCACTTTAACCACTAAACTGAATGTGAGATGCCAACCTACGAATACGCCTGCACCCAGTGCGCAAACCAGGTGGAGGTGTATCAGTCGTTCACCGATCCCCCCCTGGAGACCTGCGAAGTCTGCAGCGGCAAGCTGAGGCGGGTCTACCATCCGGTCGCAGTGGTCTTCAAAGGGTCGGGGTTTTACTCGACCGACGCCCGGGCAAACCGCGCCGGCACCAAGAAAAAGGACGGCAAGGATCAGGGCAAAGCGGGAAAGGACTCAAGCGCCGCCTCGGGAGGCGGCGAGAGTCCCGCATCTGGCGGCGGTGAGAGCTCGAAAAGCTCCTCCGGCGACGCGAAGGCCGCCACCCCCAGGACGAAGAAAGCAGAAGCAGTTTAGAATCACGCCAATTCCCCGCCCGTCCTCGCACGAAAGGGGAATTCAATGGCAACTCTGGTCCTTCAC
>JBOGWH010000393.1:0-8681 GCA_050692975.1 Actinomycetota bacterium
CCTTTGAGCTGGGACCCTCTTCGGCATCGCTTTTTCCACCCTTTGCCCTGAAATCTGAAGTTCCCCTGATCATGACCCTCTACGACTTAATCCCGCTCATGAGACCGAAGCAATACCTGGGACGAGACCTTGGCACCATGTACCGGATGAGGCTGGAGACCCTTAAGCAAGCCGATCTGATCCTATGCATCTCGGAGCACACCCGACGGGACGCCCTTTCGATGCTCGAAATCGACCCCGGCAAGCTTGTCCCGATCGGTGCCGGAGTCGGCGAGTTTTTCAGGCCCGCCGCCTCAGAAGATGACCCGGCGGAGGAGGTCGCCGCCAACATTCCAGCGATTCGCAAGCCGTTTGTCCTGAGCGTTCTGGGCGCCGAGCCGAGAAAGAACACCGAGGGCCTCATCGAAGCATTTGCCCTGCTTCCTCGGGACCTGCGCCGGCAGATGCAGTTGGTGATTGTCTGCGCGCTTAACGACGAGTACGTCGAGAGCTGGACCGGGGCCTGCCGTGAAAACGGCCTTTCCGGGGATGACGTCGTCCTGACGGGGCTGATCCCCGACCGCGTCCTGCTGGCCCTCTATCGCTCCGCCCGCCTGTTCGTCTTTCCTTCCTTTTACGAGGGATTCGGCCTCCCGGCCGCCGAAGCTGCCGCCTGCGGCTGCCCCACCATTACCTCGAATACGTCCTCAATGCCGGAGATCCTTGAAATGCCCGAGTCGACCTTCGATCCATCCGACGCGGAGTCCATCGCCGAAAAGATGTGCTCTGCGCTGACCGACGAAGAATTCAGGCTCCGCCTGAGGGAGGCCGCCTTCAGGGCCTCCGGACGGTGGACCTGGGACTCGGTTGCGGAAAAGACGATCGCCGCGCTGGAGAGGCTGCCGGCGCCCGTTCGGCGCTACCCGCGGAGAGCGGCGCGTTTGCCGAGAATTGCCTTTGCGGGCCCTTTTCCTCCTCTGCGCTCAGGCATTGCCGACTACAACCTGCGCATTGCGCGGGAGCTTTCCGGAATCTGCGACCTGGATGTCCTCGTCCCTGTCGATCAGCTGGACCGCAGCCTGGGCGAAGAGCTCCCGGGTGTGAGCATCTATCCCCTCGAAGCGCTGGGGCGCTTTGTAAATCCTTATGCTTACGACGCCATCGTTTACGTGCTGGGCAACAACGAGCACCACCACAGCACCTACGAAAAGGTAGTGGCTTATCCCGGGATCGTTTGGCTTCACGATGCTCAGCTCGCCGGCCTCTACATAAGCTATGGCAAGGATCGATGGCAGGGCGCCAGCGGCAAGATCTTCGCCGGGTACAAACTCCACGAGATGTACGGCCTACGCACACCTCAGGGTCTGATCGAAACCGCCGACGAATCCATCGCCCAGTACGTGAGCCACGGGATCGGGATGAGCCAAGAGGTGGTAGCCGCCTCCCAAGGGGTCGTTGTTACCTCACCGCTGGCCCGGGACATGGTCCGGCTAGACGCAGGCCCACTCGGCCGGGTTCCGCCGATCGAGGTGATTCCCCTGGCCGTCCCGGCGTTCCCACAGCGTCTTCATCCCTACGAAGGGCCTCCCACGGTCGGAAGTTTTGGAATCGGCGGGTGGCACAAAGCGCCCGACGTGCTGCTGGAGGCATTCGCCCTTGTAAAGAAGGCGGTTGACTGCCGGCTCGTCTTTGCCGGACCTCTCTACGACGACCTGGGTGCCAGCCTTCGCCGCCGAGCCGAAGAGCTCGGCATCGAGTCCTTTGTGTCCTTCAGGGGGAACCTCAGCCGCTCCGACTACGTCGGTGCCCTTCACGAAGTCACCTGTGCGGTTCAGATCCGCCGCGGCTCGCATGGTGAGAGCTCGGCAGCGATCGCCGACTGCCTCGGGACGGGAGTGCCCGTCATAACAAATGTTCTCTCGTGCTGGGGCTTTCCCGAAGGGACCGTAAACCTCGTACCACCCGATCCGCCCGCGGATCTACTGGCGGAAAGAATCAGGCAGATGCTCGTGGATGTGGAATTGCGCAGCAGCTTTGCCCGGGCGGGGACCGAGTATGCACGAGCCCACACATACTCTGGCGCGGCGTCCCGCCTAGTGAGCTTCTGCACGACGGCAGGAGGCCCTGGTTCTAGTCTAAAAAACCTTGCGGGAGCCGGATCATGACGAATGACGGCCCCTTGTCGCTGTGTCTGGACCTGCAGCTCTCCCAGATTGCCGATTGGGCCGAAAGGGGAAGCGTGCGGTACACGACCGAGCACGCGAGGGCCCTTATCAAAAGGGCCGGGCTGGTCTCCGGGATTGCCTTGAACCCCGCGATGGCCTTTCCCAAGGACCTTCACCCCGAGCTGAGAATGTTCGAAGGCCTGCACTGGGCAAGCGCAGGCACGTTCTCTTCCCTGGAGGCGTGCGGCCCGGTCGCCTACCACATGATGTCGCCTTTTGCCGACGCTCGTCCCGAAGAGCTTCTGCCTCCGTACGCCATCCGTGGGGACGTTCCGCTGATTGTGACTCTGGTCGACATGACTCCGCTCACCAGCCCCGATCCATCGTTTTCCCGTCCGGATATCAACCTAAGGTATCGGATCCGTTTCCAGATCATCGAAGAGGCTAGCTTGATCCTCACCATTTCTGAAAACACGAGACGCGAAGCCCTGGAGCTGCTGGCGGTTAGGCCTGAACGGGTGATAAATATTGGCGCCGGCGTGTCGGACTTCTTCTCGCCGGGAGACCCACAGACATCTCTGAGGATGATCCGTGCGGCCATTCCGGAAATATCTCGACCTTTCGTCTTCGCGGTCACCGGAACATGGGAGTGGAAGAACACGCACAGACTGATTGAGGCATTTGCCGCTCTCCCAGCGGAATTGCGGCGCAGATATCAGCTGGTCGTGGCCTGCCGCCTCAACGATGAGTACCGGGATAAGTGGACCGATCTTGCGAAGTTCTGCGGGCTGTCATCGGGCGATCTGGTCCTCACCGGGCTCGTTTCCGACGAGGTTCTGCGCTGGCTCTATAGGTCGGCGGACCTTTTCGTCTTGCCGTCGCTCTACGAAGGGTTCGGGCTCCCCGCGGCCGAAGCGGCTGCCTGCGGCTGCCCTTGCCTTGTTTCCGGCACGTCCTCGCTGCCTGAAATTCTCGAGCATCCCCCCGCGACGTTCAACCCGGAGGATCCGGCAGACATTTCGCGCCTCATGGAGAAGGCCCTCACGGATCAGGAGCTCGACCGGCAGCTCCGGGCGGCCGCGGGCCGTGCAAGGGCCCGACACACCTGGACGGCGGTGGCGGAAAAGACCGAGGCGGCCGTGCAATCCCTCGATGGGTTCTCCAGCGGGCGCCGGCGGGCGCGAAAGCCTCGTATCGCCTTTGCGGTCCGCGTGGAAGACCTCCGAACCGATGGCCGGCTGGCGCTGGCGAGAGAGCTTTCGTATCTGGCCGACCTGGATATGGCCGTGTCCGGAAAGACCGACTTCAAGCCGATCCGGACCGCAACGGGGGGGCGCTGCTTTCCCATAGAGGCGCTTGGAAGGTGGCTGAATCCCGCCGGGTATGACGCAATTCTGTACGACGCGGGTGGGCCGGCATTGGAGCAGATCGCGGACAAGGCATCCGTTTATCCCGGAATCTTGATGATCGATTCCATGAGTCCCTCCCAGCTGTATCCGGCATCGGAAAAGGAGACTTCAGCGATCGCGAAATTGATGCAGTCGGCCCGCGGAATCTGTGCGGCCACGCAGCAGCAAAAGCGCATGTTGGAGATGAACCTGGGTCCCCGGGTACCGATGGGGCCGGTACTGGTACTGGGCCAATCATCGGGACCGGAGGCGGCAGCGCGAAGCGTTGTCGATTTCGTTTCGCGGATTCCCGCGGCCTAGACTGAACGCTTAAGCTTCTTCTTCAGCGAGATAGCGGAGCGAAGGCCGAACCGGATGAAACGCGCCGCCGAAGGGAAACGCTTTGCCCCCGCGGCCATCCTTCGGGCAAGCCCGAAACTTAGGGGGCCTATTTGCTCAAGCCCGGTGAGGGGGCCGGCCAAAGACTCCATTACCTTCAGCAGTTGCTGGTACTGAGCGGCCAGCTGGCCGAGCCTCTCGTTGACCTGGTTGTGATCGGTCCAGACCGAATTCAGGGTTTTTTCACAGGCTCCTCGTAACGCCGTCTCGGTAATCAGCTTGTTGTTGAGATCCTTCCTCGTCTCGTCAAGAAGCCGGATCTGGCGCACATATTCAAACGGCTGGTAATCGTCGAACACATTCACGGGGATCTCGAAGTGCTTTTGTAGTTCCTGGTCTTCCGGCCGTAGGTAAAAGCGGTTCAGGCCGTCGAAATAGGCGAAGACGTAACCGGCGTCGAGCAGCACCTTCTCCCATTCCTCGTGGCTTGGAATTGTCGTGTTCGGCTTAGTCGCCTCGACCAGTACCACTCTGGGCCTCCACCTGCGGAAATCCCCTCCGCGAATTACCTCGGCTTCGAAACCCTCGACGTCGATCGAGAGAAAGTCAATCTCTTCCCCGGCGAATTCCTCGCATATTGAAGTCAGAGTGGTTATCTCCACCTCCTGCTGCTGAATATCTATGCCGGACTCTCGGTGGACATCCGCCTGCCGCCTCGAGAACGTCGAGTAGCCCCAGTACTCGGGGGAGCAGCAGTAGAAGGTCAGCTTCTCGGGTTCCGCGCCCGCGCCCATGTTGATGTTGATGTCTCGGTCGCGGTCCGCATTGAGCTTTTCGAAAAGTGCAGGAGAGGGCTCCACGTTGATGCCCTTCCATCCAAGATCGTAGAAATGCTTCGTTACCGAGTGATCTTCGGGATCTCCCGCTCCGATGTCGATGTAAAAGCCGTCAGTCCGTCCGGAAAATATGCGGCTAAGCAGCACGTCCTCTCGGTTGCCCGCATAAGAAATCATCATCGTTCGGCTCCCGCAGCTGCGGTCCACCATCGGGCCGCCTCACGCACCTCTTCATTCGAGTCGTCTCCCAAGGAGGTCATAGCTTGCGCGATGGCGGGATTCTGTCGAATTTCGGCCGTGGCATCGCGGATGATCTTGGCAAAATTGACGCGGTGATCCGGGTTGTCGAAGCGGCTCTCTTGAAGCAGTTTGGAGATCCTTTCATCGATACTCATCGGGTCGGCGACCACCCATCCCTCGAGTTCGGGAGCAGGGCCCTTCAGTGCCAGGTAATTCGTAACGGTTTCGGGCTGGAACTCCTCCGAGTTCGTGAGCGTCAGCTTGCCGTCCTCGAGATGGTAGCTGGTGTAACCGTAGTCCTCGAGTGTCCCCAGCAAGGTCGAAGGCGTTTCCCCGAAGAACCTAAGGGTGTGCCAGTTTGATTCGAACATTATCGTTGGAGAATCCGGGCCGCTTAGCAGCCGCGGCATACCGCGCAGGGCCGCGACCTCCGAGCCTTCCACATCCATCTTGATGAACGAGACCCGGTCCCAACCCATACGGGAGACCAGGTCGTCGACTCTCAAAGCCCAAACCGAAACCGTCGGCTTATCAATGCCTTCGTGATTCAGCCGGCCCCAAGGACCGTGGGCAAAGAAATCGACGGAACCTGCTGAGTCCGAAACGGCCGCATGAACCACGTGGAGGTGCCTGAAGCCGTTGCGCGCCGCACTGGCTCTGAGCAGCGCGGCGTTATTGGGAGAGGCATCGACTGAAACAACGCGGCATCCCGCAGCCGCAGCCGTCAACGAATAGGTCCCGATGAAAGATCCGAGGTCGAGCACCGCGTCACCCTGGGAAAGCTGGCTAAGCATCAAACCCAGATAGGCCGGGTCCACGTGTTGCCCCTGGCCCCAGAAATAGGCATGAGTAATAGGGTCCTCCATTTCGGTGTCGATGAAGATCTCCAGGCGCATGTCCGGACGGATCTCAACGATCAACGGCTTATAAGTCTCGGGCAGAGGCGTGCCCGGGTTCTGGGCCAGAAAACTGCTCACGCGATGCTGAAGCTGACTGATTTCGGTTATTGCCATTCGAATCGTCCTAAGCCGCTCGTCTTCCCCGGCAATCGACTCCGCACCGAAATCACCCGAACCGACGGGTTCAGGCTCCTGGGCCGGCGGAGCTACCGGCTTTTCGGCTTCCAGGCGAGCCTCCTGGCGGATAATCACCTCGCGGTTGAATTGCCTGATCGAATCGTGAATTTCCGCCGACGGCCGGGCCCACTCATTGGGCACGGCGGGATAAGCCTCAGTTTTCCTAAGGGCCAGATGCACGGAGTTGAACACGTATCCATCGTGCTCCAGTAGAAGGTGCGGGAATTCCCAGAGTGCCCAGTCCGGCTTGCCGCCTTCCTCTCTCGATTGAGCGAGCTTGATCGACTGCTTATCCATGATGGCGGTCACGAGCCCTTGGGTCGTTGCCAATGTTTCGCCGGAGACCTCCACGTCGAGGTCGTCCACGGGCTCCAGACCGCTTGCCTCGATTATGTAGCGCTGAAGCTGCTCCTTGGTCAACACCAGCGTGCCGGGAAAACCATCCCCGGTCGCGCTGCCTCCACTGGTAACCACGGTGGAAATGGAAAGTAGCCCTCCGGTTTTCAGGACCCGGCCCATTTCGAATGCTGATGCCGCCACGTCCATGTGGCCGCCGAAATGCTCGATTGACCCCGACGAGTAGATGCCGTCAAAGGCTTCATCGGGGAACCGCAAAACTCTGCCGTCCATATGCTCGACGACAAGCCGGTTGGGATCGAACTCGTAGGGAGCCGAATCCCCCGGTTCCACCAACATCGAAAAGGGAGCGGTTGGGTTCCACTCCTGCGCCTCGATGTATCGGTCGGTGGCAAAGACCATCCAGGAATGACGGGTGAGGTAGAAAGTGGTGTCCTCGATGCCCGCCGCCATCCCCAGCAGCATCTTGTCCGGGCCCAGAGCGCCGAACTGCCTCAGGGCCCGCACCGCCATCGCGATTTCCCAGTCCTTGTTGTATTCGGCCCCCGTGGGGAAATCGGGACCGAAATATTGGGGCTTGTGAGGGGCAATCTCGCGTATGACCTCGATCAGGTCCGGATGGGAAAAATCCTCGAGATTTAAAGCCTTGTTGAACCCCAGTGGCGAGGTCTGGCTCAAGGCCAAAACAGGTTAGGCATCTGGCGAATTATGGTTCCTTCCGGCTGCCTTCGCCACCGGAGGACCTGTCCCTATGGATTTCGAGAAAAATCCGCAGCGATGTCATGGTCGTAGAGCAGCACCGTTATCCGGTCAAACCGCTTCGTCACAGTGGGTTTTCCCAGGGCGTCGGCGCCCTCAGGTCCAAGCGGCAGAGGGGCATCCGGATCGAGCAGCAAGAAGCTCGGCCCGTTTCGGGGGGTATACCAGCGATCCCGAACGGCCAGGGGGAAAGGGCAGTAGCCCGTTTGTTGCCCCAGGGCACATGCGTTGATGGGATATGCCTTGACAAGAAGACGGCTGTTCCAGGTGAAGGAGTGCGCGGTCCAGTAACCCGCGTAGCCTCGTCTGACGTTCCGGCTTTCGAGGAACCGAACGATATCCGGGCCGCGGGCAACGATAGGAGTCCGGTCAAGGGGCAGGTAGAAGCGAGTCTGCGACCGCCAGCCGAGGAAAATGAACAGGGCCGCCGCTCCGGCGGCCAGCCACTGCCGGGTCGTCTTAGCCGACGCCCAGACGCCGATCAGGGCCACCACTGCATAGAAGACCGGGATCAAGTAACGGGTAGAGGCCAATCCTGCTCCGACCGCCACTTTCGTGAGGACTAGGGACGCCGACACGCCCAGCATGCTCACGCCCCAGAAGCAAACCCACGCCGTAAAGGCGGGATTAGCGTCGCGCACGCGCCCTGACAGAACATGGAAAACGAGACGTCCACAGACCACCAAAGCCACAAAAGCAGCAACGGCGGAGGCAAGCACCGCGAGAGCGCCCGGCCCCAGCAGGCGGCCCTGGAATTGACCGTTTGCCATCGCCAGCATGGAATCCATAAACGATCTTGAGTTGTCGAGGACCTCGTCCATCGAAGCGAAGATGAAGGCGGGGCCGTTCGCACGGTAGCCCAGGCCGTTCATCCATCGAGAGGCAACGGCCCCCGCCAACAACGACACTGCCACCGCCGAGGCCGCCACGAGCGCCCTGCTATCCCGGCGTACTTCTGGATGAAGGAAAACAGCAAGACCAACCGCCAGCACAAAAGGCCCCAGCCCGCTCACATAAAACAACGGGTCTGAGCCGGCAGTAGCCGCTGCCACTGCGATGGCAGCGACGGTAACCGGAAGAGCCTTTTTGATCTCAAACGAATCCCTACCGATCAGGTGCATCAGGAGGCCTGCCATCACGGCATTGGCGAACCATGTGGAAACCCGGGAGCCGGGAGGCAAGGTGGTCATCAGAACGGGCCAGCTCGCCCCCAGGCCCAGAATCAAAGTGAGGCCCCCTGCCCATGTGCCGGAAACCTTCCGGGCTCCAAGAGCTATGAGAACCACAGTCGCTGCGGAGAGGAGGTAGGGACCGGCCGCCCAGATCGCTCTGTGAAAAGGCAGATGTTTGGTGGCCATCAGCCACCAGAGCACATTGAAGTAGGGGGTGTTACCCATATTCACCTTTCCGGGGTCCGTGAACGACGCAAGGTCCTCGGCCAGCAGCGGCATGAAAGCCAGGTCGCTGATCCAGTACAGGGCCCGGAGGATTCGCCCGAATCGCAAAACAAGGCCGCCCTGATACAGCACCAGCGCCACCAGC
>JBOGWH010000394.1:0-1288 GCA_050692975.1 Actinomycetota bacterium
GACCTGGCCATCTACTCCCGGATTGCTCCCAGCAAGCCGGGGCTTTCCTACCTCAACGCGGTGAAGGTGACCTATAGGTACCGGGGCGAGACGGCCAGCCAGCCGCTCGCCACCTCGGTCGCCTTCATTGTAGTTCGCCGCTAGCCCAGGTTCATCTCCATGCCCTCGGCGGCGAGTATCGGACGGTGATCGGCCTCTCCATCCCAGATCTCGCCTGCCTCGGCGACCATTTCCTCAAGCTGATCGTCGGTGTGGCCGGGGTCGTGGTGGAACATCACAAGCTTGCGGGCCCCCGTCGTCCTGGTGAAGGAGACTGCCGTCTGAAGACTTGAATGGCCCCAGCCTATATGTGCACTGTATTCGGCCGCGCTGTACTGGGCATCGTGGAATAGCAGGTCGGCGTCGACGGCCAGGCAATAACCCGAGATCCAGTCGGTCGGCAGCCCGGTGAGATCACCGCCGAGCACGGGCTCGTGGTCGGGGATGAAGGCCAGGGTAAATCCGTCCGCCTCGATGCGATAGCCCACCGTCGGCCCCGGGTGCTCCACCGGCAAGGCGTACACCGTAGCGGGGCCGATCTCCCATTGTTGCTCCGGTACGTTATGGAACCGGCACTGCGCCGGCACCTCGGACAACTGCACCGGAAAAAGCGGCGGCGACATGTACCTCGCGATGTTCTCCTCAAGACCCCTCACGGGCGACTGGGGGCCCCAGACGTTGACGCGGGTGCCCGGCTGCCACATCGGCTGAAAAAAGGGGAGGCCTTCCAGATGGTCCAGGTGCAGGTGCGTCAGGAGCAGGTTGACGTCTTCAACCCCCTCCGCCGCCAGCTTTTCGCCCAGGGTCCTGATCCCGCTTCCGGCGTCGAGGACGATCACGGTCCCGTCCGAGAGCGTCAGCTCGAGACAGGTCGTGTTTCCTCCGTACCTCAGAGTGTCGGGCCCGGGTGAGGCAATCGAGCCACGGCACCCCCAGATCCGCAATTTCACCCGGTGTCGGGCTCTTCCCAGAAAATTGAAACGAAGCCGACGATCTCGGAAGCCCGTGCAAACAGGGGAAATCCGGTGCAGGAAAGCATCCGGCGGGTGCCGTCGAGCCCGGTGATACGAAAGGCGAGGTGCGCCGCCTCTCTCCGCTTGAGGGCAACGACTCCCGGCATATCGTCCAGGGGGACGGGGGTGCCGTCGGGATACTCCGGATTGAAAAAATCCGGCCAGTCGTCCGTCTTCATCTCACCGGCTTCGCTGAAGCGGCGGCCGAGAAGTTGCTCGGCCGCCTCGTTGTAGTA
>JBOGWH010000395.1:0-1749 GCA_050692975.1 Actinomycetota bacterium
CTATCCCAACAGCAATTTCGACCTCGACTACAGCAGCGCTTTGGGCCGCTATCAGGACAAATTGGGCTACTTCGACGCCTCGACTGGGACCAACTGGACCTATCTGTGGTACGACCTGAGCTTTCTAAACGGCAAGCGCATCATCAACGCCGACTGGTGGGGGTTTTTCATGTGGGCCTACTACCCGTCTACTCCCACGCTGTACCGGCTGATCAGGTCACAGTGCTGCTGGTGGTCGGGAAACCTCACCTGGAACAACCAGCCCGCTCGGGGACCCGAGGTCATCGACGGCTACGCCGCCCGCAACACCTGGGACTCCAAGAACATCACCTCTTGGGTGACCAATTGGACCAACGGAACTTGGCAAAACTCAGGTATCACCATGGACACCTTCGGCGGGGGCGCCGCAAATTGGAAAAAGCTTGCCGCCGACGAGAACACCGACGGAAGCCAGTCGTTTATCGAAATCGATTTCAATACCGCTCCGGGCCCCGACTCGCTTGTGGCTCCGGGCAACGGCTCCAACGTGCACTCGCTTACCCCCGAGCTGAGGGTCTCGGGCTACGACCCCGACGGCGACGCACTTGACCACTACTTTGCGGTGTGCACGAACGCAGACTCGAACACCTGCTTTTATCACTCCGGCTGGGTCGATTCCGATCGTGACAGCGTTCCCGCCGGCCTTCTTAACTGGAATACCACTTACTACTGGGTAAGCTACTCCTCCGACGGCCTCGACATCGGCTATCCCACCGGGTGGTGGAGTTTTCGCACACAAAATGCTCCGCCTGCCCAGGCGTCCTTGCTAAATCCCCCCGAAGGCCAGGTTTTCGGCACTTTGAGCCCGACGCTGTCTTTGAACCCCGTGAGCGATCCCGACGGCGATGTGGTTTCTTACTACATCCGCATCTCGGAAGCGCCCGACGGGCTGTCGGGTTCCACCAGCGATTCGGGCTGGATGGTCGCCCCTAACTTATCGTGGACCGTTCCCGCAGGCGCCCTGGTCGACGGCAAGAAATACTACTGGACCGCGCTTGCCATAGACCCCTATGTCGCCTTTTCGGTCGGCTGGGCCGCGCCTCGAAGCTTCAGGGTCGATCTTGGCCTGGGTCAAAAAGATTCCCGCCCCTACGACTCTTTGGGGCCGGTGTCGGTCAACCTGTCCAACGGCAACCTGGTGGCCTCTACCTCCTCACCGTCATATTCAGCTCTGGGGGGATCGCTGGGAATTTCCTACAGCTACAACTCGCAATCCAAACCGCCCGCCGGCCTGAAAGGCGACTATTTCCGAGACGACGCCAATCACAACTTCACCGGGGAGAGGGTTTTGACCCGCCTGGACCCCAACATAAGCTTCGACTGGGGGACCTCAGCGCCCTATCCGTCGATGAACCCCGACGACTTCTCGGTTCGCTGGACCGGCTACCTGACCGTGCCTGCGACGGGCAGCTACCAGTGGGGCAAGGTCTCCGACGATGGAATCAGGCTTTGGGTCAACAACGCCTTGGTCATCGACAACTGGGTAGACCAGGGTCCTTCTTCCCCCGCTTACTTCGGTTCCACCGCGCTGGTCGCCGGACAGACGGTGCCGGTAAAAATCGAGTACTACGAGCACCTGGGGGGCTCGTCGGTTTGCTTTTGGGCCAAGGGCCCCTCGGGCTGGGGACTTAATTCGGTGGGATCTTTGGTGCCGGCATCGTGGCTGAGCGCAGATCTGCCCGGGCTTCCCGACGGCTGGTCGATGTCCGC
>JBOGWH010000396.1:0-3028 GCA_050692975.1 Actinomycetota bacterium
GGATGAAGACCTTCGGCGAATAGGTGATGACATTTCCCCAGGCGGCGTTGCGGATCGCAGCGGCGTCTTCCGGCAAAGAAACGGGAGGGCGCCCCGCCTCGAGATCGCGGGCGATCTCCATCGCCTCACCCGCGGACAACAGCTTCACCCGGCCACAATAAACCAGCGCGCCTGGAGGGTTGAAACGCCGGGAAAGCGCGGGCAGGCAGGACTGGTAGGTTCTGGTCGTGAAAGTTTGCGCACTCGCCGGTGGGAGCGGCGCCGCCAAGTTCCTTGGGGGCCTGGCGGCGGCAATGGATCCCGCCGACATCACAATCATCGGCAACACCGGCGACGACGCCGTCATCCACGGCCTGCACGTGAGCCCCGACCTGGACATCGTCATGTACACGCTCGCCGGCCTGATCGACTCATCCACCGGGTGGGGCATCGAGGGCGACACCACCGCGGCACTGGAACAGCTGCGCGCCTACGGCGTGGATGCGTGGTTTACGTTGAAAGACCGGGACATCGGAACCCACCTTGCCCGGACCACGTGGATGTCTCAGGGCCTGACGTTGTCTGAGATCACCAACCGGCTCTGCCGGGGGCTGAGCATGACGAGCAAGCTCATCCCGATGTCCGATCAGCCGGTGGCAACAAAGCTGATCGACCAAGCCGGCAACCGCCTGGATTTCCAGGAGTACTTCGTGAAGCTGCGACACTCGGTCCCCATCCGCAGCGTGGAGTTCGAGGGCGCCGGCGAGGCGTCGCCCGCGCCGGGGGTGCTGAAAGCCGTCGAAGAAGCGGACCTGATCGTAGTCTGCCCCTCGAACCCGGTGATCAGCATCGGACCCATTCTTGCCGTGCCCGGGATCCGGGAGGCGCTTGCGGCCCGAAAAAGGTCCATCACGGCAATCTCGCCCATCGTGCAGGGCGCCGCACTCAAAGGGCCCGCCGGCAAGCTGCTGCCGCTGTGGGGGGCTGCGGCCACCGCGGCGGGAGTTGCGTCGCTTTACCGAGACATCTGCGGGACCTTCGTGCTGGACCGTACCGACCGGGTGCTCGCAGCAGAGATTGAGGGGTTCGGAATGAAGGCGTTGTGCCTGGAGACGGTGATGAGGACTCCGGAGATTGCCCGGAACCTCGCCGCCGGCATTCTGCGGCTTTGAAGCCCTCCAGGCCCCCCGGCCCGCTGACCATAATTCCGGTGGCTCTTTCCGGCGAGGTCAACAAGGGCGCCAAGCTCGGCGACGTGGTGCTCGGCGCCATGGCGGAGGCGGGATGCCGCGCCGAAGACGGCGACGTGCTCGTGGTGACGCACAAGATCGTTTCCAAGGCGGAGGGCAGAGTCGTGGAGATCGACGGAAACGAAGCCAAGGCCGCGGTCGTCGAGGGCGAGGCGGCGATGATCCTGCGGCGCCGCAACGGCCTCATAATTGCGCAGACCCGCCACGGGCTGGTCTGCGCAAATGCCGGCGTGGATTCCTCGAACGTGGCCCCCGGCCACCTGGTGCTCCTGCCCGCCGATCCCGACGCCTCCGCTCGCCGGATTCGCCAGCGCATCAAGGCGAAGACCGGCCGGAGTCTCGGTGTCGTGGTCTCCGACACCTTCGGCCGGCCGTGGCGGGTGGGGCAGACCAACATCGCAATCGGCGTCGCCGGCTTTATGCCGCTGACCAGCTACATCGGGACGGAGGACACGTTCGGGAACCGGCTGAAGGCCACCAGCATCGCCATAGCAGACGAATTGGCGGCCGCCGCCGAGATTGTGATGGGAAAGAGTGAAGGCATCCCGCTGGCGCTGATCAGGGGGGCTCCAATCCGGCAGGGCAGGGGCTCGGCGGCGCAGCTGATCCGGCGTCCGGCGGAGGACCTGTTCCGGTAGTTGCTGCCGCCTACAGCGCACGGGTGCTGCCGCCTACAGCGCACAGGTGCTGCCGCTTACAGCGCACAGGTGCTGCCGCTTACAGCGCACGGGTGCTGCCGCTTACAGCGCACAGGTTGCTGCCGCTTACAGCGCACAGGTTGCTGCCGCTTAGCGCACGGGGCTGCCGCTTAGCGCACGGGGCTGCCGCTTTCAGCGCCACAGGTGCTGCCGCTTACAGCGCACAGGTTAGGATGGGCGGCAGATGAGCCAGCAGCAGACCAAGAAGGAAAAACGGGAGGCGGCCAAGCAGGCCCGTATCGAAGCTCAGAAGAAGCGGGAGCGGGCCAAGAAGCGCAAGCGGCTGATCACGATCGCAATCATCGTGGTTGTAGCGCTGGCGGGCACTTACCTTCTCATTCTGAGGGGCGCCGCGGAGAAAAGAGCCTTGGCCTCAGAACTCAAGTCGGCCGGCTGCAGCCAGATCAAGTCGTACAAGATCGGCGCCCGGGACCATATCCAGACGACTGCCAAAACGCCGAACTACAACTCCAACCCCCCCACCTCGGGCCCTCACCTCGGTCAGACGAGCCCGTGGGGCTCCCAGGATGAGACCGTCGACAAGAAAATGCTGGTCCACAATCTCGAGCACGGCGGCATCGTCGTGCACTACAAGGGGATTGCGGAGGCGGATGCCGACAAAGTCGCCGAGATAGCCGATTCCTACAGCGACGGTGTCATCTCGCAGCCCAACGACGAGCTCAAGGACAAAGTCGCCATGGCGGCCTGGGGCAAAGCGCAGACCTGCGAGAAGGTGTCAGAGCGCGTGATCAGGGCCTTCATCAAGGAAAGGTGTAACAAGGGGCCGGAGAAATTCGGCCTTAAGTGCGGGGGCTAAGTACCCCGTTTTTAGAAAGTACGATCCTGTATCCACATGCTGAAGACTCGTCCAATGCATGCTTTCCTTTTCTGAGAGAAAGGGAGGAGCATGCCCAGACAAAGTCCGCTATGAGCAGAGTGCGGAGTGGCCTTAGGTTGCCGACTCGAATTCCGGCCCGAACTTTCCCGAGGGGGCCTGCCTTAGCTTGCTGAGGCGAATTCCGGGCGGACTTCCCCGGCCGGCGGTGGCCTGGATTCTTCCGGCGGCACAAACCTCCAGGCTCCCGGTCCGCCCTCCAGCCG
>JBOGWH010000397.1:0-2551 GCA_050692975.1 Actinomycetota bacterium
ATCCTGACTTTCGGGATCTGCTCGTAGCCCTGGCCCAGCGCGCGGGCTTGCTCCAGGCCCGGCGTCTGCCAGAACTTCCCCAGCTGAAAGAAGATCCAGTTGTTTCGGTCACCGGTTTCCCCGTCCGGCACCCGTGACACGCCGTCCGGTACCCGCGCGGCGATCTCGCGCATCACGGTCTCAGCGTCGGCCAGGTTGACTCCGCCGTTGAAGTGGACGGTGGTCGGTGGCATCTGGGCTCCCTTCGTGCCTCGTGTGCTGCCACGCGCCCGATCCGCAGGTCCCGACCGAGGTCACGGGTCATCAACGAGTGCGTCGCACCGTCAACGGTGGTGTCTAGGCTTTGCCCGACTCAATCGGCCAACCGGCCGCATCGATCACATCGCTCGGCGTACGGCCGCCAGAGCCTGAACGGCTGTCCGCTACGCTGGCGGGGTCGCGCCGCCTGCGGGCTGCGCTTCGCGGGCGTAGCTCAATGGTAGAGCTCCAGCCTTCCAAGCTGGTGGTGCGAGTTCGATTCTCGTCGCCCGCTCCATGAATCATCAGGAGCGCATAAGGAAGCTCGTCGCGCAGGGCTCTTCCGCGCATATCGAAATGCTTGCGCAGGCTTGCGCGATACCGAGCGTCTCGGCTGAGGGAACCGGCCTCGTAGAGATGAGTGCCTGGTTGGAGGAGCGCTTGAAGACGCTTGGCTTTTCGGTGGACCGCCTCTCGGTGCCCGGGTCCGCTGATGCCCTGCTGGCCGAGCTGCCGGGCCCCGGAGAACGTACGTTGATGATCTACGATCATTACGACGTCCAGCCCGTCGATCCCATTGAGCTGTGGGAATCCCCGCCGTTTGAGCTGACCGAGCGGGACGGCCGGCTGTTTGCCAGAGGCGCAGCCGACAACAAAGGCGATCTCATCGCGAGGCTGCGAGCCCTCGAGCTTTACCGGGAGGTTTATGGCGACTTTCCCTTCTCGATCAAGTTCTTCATCGAGGGGGAAGAAGAGTCGGGCAGTGTGAACTTCCACGAGATTTGCCAGACCTACGCCGACCGCCTGGCCGCGGACGACTGCGTCTGGGAGGGGGCATGGATCGATCTTGACGGCCGGCCCTCCATGCACTTCGGGTGCAAGGGCCTGCTGTACCTGGAGCTTACGAGGAAACTGCTCTCCGGAGATCAGCACTCCTCTATCGCGGTGTACGCCCCTTCTGCGGCCTGGGAAATGCTCGAGGCGGTGGCGTCCATGAAGGACGCGGAAGGCCACATCACGATCGAGGGCTTCCACGATGCCCTGGTGACCCCGTCGGCCCAGGAAAAGGAGCTGATCGAGCGGCTGGTCTTCAACGAGGAGTCGATGAAGGCCCAGCTCGGCATCGGAGAGTTCGCCGGGGGGCTCACCGGATATCAGCTGAAGGAGTCCCTGCTTTATTCCCCCACCGTCAACATCGCCGGATTCCACACCGGCTACGGGGTCCTCGGAGGGCAGAAGACGGTCTTGCCGGCAGAGGCCATGGCCAAGCTCGACTTCCGCCTCGTCCCCGATCAGGACGCAGAGGACATTGCCGAGAAGGTCCGGGCCCATTTGAAAAAGCATGGGTACGACGGCATCGAAGTGAAAGTGCTCAGCGCCGAGAACCCGTCCCGCTCGCCGGTCGATTCGAAGCTGGGGATGTCGGTGCGAAACGCGGCGGCGGAGTGGTTCGACGAGGAGACGACGGTATTCCCCCTGATGTGGGCCACCGGCCCCATGTATCCGATCGCCCAGGGCCTCGGTATTCCGATCTGCTCCCCTCCGGGAGTCGGGCGTCCCGATTCGAACCTGCACGCCCCCAACGAGAACACCAGGGTCAGCGACTATCTCGGCACGATCGGTTTCACGATCGCCTACCTGAAGGAGTACGGGGACCAGGCCTAACTTCAGAGTCTCCGATCTGAGTCGTGGTCGATGGCCTTACACTGGAATGGTCCTCCACTGGGGGTCACCAGCGCTCGTAGCTCAACTGGATAGAGCAGCCGGCTTCTACCCGGCAGGTTGGGGGTTCGAGTCCTCCCGGGCGCGCCGCTCCGACCACGGCCCGACCCCGCAAGGTTTGGGAAATCGAAGCAAGGGAATCCACGAATCGCCATGGGCAGATTGAAAAGATCGGATTGTTCCAAGCCGGGTTACCGGCGCGAGAAGCGCGGGAAAGGCTTCGTATACGTCGCTCCGGATGGGAAGCCACTGAAGGACCCGCTTGCGCTGGACCGGATAAATGCCCTCGTTATCCCGCCGGCCTGGACCGAAGTCTGGATCTGCCCGTATGAAAACGGCCATCTGCAGGCAGTGGGGGTGGATGCCGCCGGGCGCAAGCAGTATCTGTATCACCTTCGCTGGCGCGAGCGCCAGGACGCGGAGAAATTCGACCGCATGCTCGACTTTGCCCGCGCATTGCCGCGTATTCGAATGACAACGGCCGGGCACCTGGCGCTTCCCGGGATGCCGGCGGAGCGGGCTCTCGCATGCTCGGTGAGGCTGCTGGATCGCGGGTTTTTCCGGGTCGGCGGAGAGGCCTACGCCCGCGACA
>JBOGWH010000398.1:0-24671 GCA_050692975.1 Actinomycetota bacterium
GTCGGCGCACAGCCCCACGACGCGTTCCACAAAGTCCTGACCGAACTGGGCTACTCCGTCTCGGCGGCGTAAAGACCTCCCAAATCGGAGCGGCCATCAAGCATAAAGTCTCTACATCGGCGATGAACGTTTAGGCATTTCTTCTTTCTTTGTGCGAATTTGGTTAACGATAGGTTAAATCACCAGAAGAGAATTACTCGTGTGTAACTCCTCCAGGCCTAGGTTGTTCACCGGGCTTAAAAAGGAGCGCAGATTTTCTTGGTTTCCCTGCAAGAAGCCATCTTTTTAGGGAGGGGACACCCCGGTGGTCACGCGTCCGCCAGACAGGATTCCGGATAGAGGTCAATCTCTATTTAGCTATATAGCCTCTCAAATCTTAGAAAATGACGTTTAGGCTCGGCAAATCATGGGGACGCCACCAGGGCAGAGGCTGTCTGCCTTCTAGCCCGTCCGGCCGGCATCGTCGGAACGGGGGGGTGTCAGACATCCCGGTATTGAGATAAGTACCGCCGTATCCCCTCGCGGGAAGACACAAAAGGATAGGAGGGAGAGGCCTTCTATCCGGGCGCGGGAGGGGCTCCAGCAGCAAGCCCAGCACTGGGTTTTCGTAACCGATGCATCAACGCGTGTCCTACGCCATATCAGGGGGCGTTTTTGGCAATGGAATTTTCAGAGCGGGTCACTATTGACGGGAAGTATTTCGCGCTTAGAGGCGCGCGCTTTGCCTTTCACGGTGTCACCTACGGCACCTTCGCGCCGCGCGACGACGGGGCTCTGTTCCCCGACAGATCGCAAATCAAGAAGGACTTCCACATGATGGCCGAATCTGGAATCACGGTGGTCCGCACATATACCGAACCTCCCGAGGATCTTTGCGAGTTGGCCGGTGACTGGGGGATCAAGCTCATGGCAGGAGTTTTCTACCCGGACTGGCGCTATTTAACCGGAAGTTCACGTACCCAGCGCGCCGAGATGATCCGCAGGGCAAGGACAAGCGTCCGGGCTGCGGCAAGAAGACATTCCGCCGATGACAACATCCTGGCCCTGGTCATCGGCAACGAGATTCCGGCGGATGTGGTGCGGTGGTTCGGCGCCAAAGAGATCGCCCGGGTCATCTCGGAACTGGTTGAGGTGGTGCGGGAAGAAGACCCCGAGCAGCTGGTCTCCTACGCCAACTACCCCACCGCCGAGTACCTGGAGCTGTCGGACCTCGACTTCCTTACTTTCAACGTCTTCCTCGAAGACCCCCACGACTTCCGCAAGTACCTGGCTCGTCTGCACCACATGGCGGGCGACCGGCCACTGGTTATGGGCGAACTGGGCCTGGATGCCTCACAGTGCGAGCAGCGCCAGGCGGAGCTGATCAGAGATCAACTGCAGGTTGCCATGGAGCGCGGCGTTGCGGGAAGCTGCGTGTTCTCGTGGACCGACGAGTGGGCGGTTGGCGGCAAGCCCGTCGACGGCTGGCGCTTTGGCCTCACCCGTGCCGATCGCTCTCCCCGGCCGGCTCTGAAGGAACTGGCTGCCTCCACCCGCCTGGCCGTTTCCGATCTACGCGATGAGTGGCCCTCGATGACCGTGGTCATCTGCGGACACAACGCCGCATCCACCCTGGAGGAGTGCCTGGAGCATGTGTGCGCCCTCGACTACCCGGCACTCGAGGTGATTGTGGTCGACGACGGGTCGGCCGACGCAACACCCGAAATCGCACGCCGATTCCCCGTGAAATTGATCCAGGAGGGATGGGGCGGACTCAGCGCCGCCCGCAATTTGGGATGCGAGCGGGCCTCCGGCGAAATAGTGGCCTACCTCGACGCAGACGCCTATCCCTCCCCGGAGTGGCCCTACCTTCTTGCTCTGGGCTTCGACTCGCCGACTGTAGCCGGCGTGGGAGGACCAAACTTGCCTCCTCCCCACAGCACCGATACCGCCCAGCGGGTGGCGCGCGCCCCCGGAGGACCCGTGCACGTTCTGCTCACCGACGACCGAGCAGAACATATTCCCGGCTGCAACATGGCCTTTTGGAAGAAAGCGGTCGTGGAAGTTGGCGCCTTCGACCCCGCCTACGTTGCCGCCGGCGACGACGTTGACCTGTGCTGGAAGCTGATCGACCGGGGCTGGGAGATCGCCTTTCATCCCTCTGCGGTGGTTTGGCATCATCCGAGAGGATCGGCCAAGGGATATCTAAGACAGCAGATGGGCTACGGCAAGGCCGAAGCTCTGGTCGCCGCGCGCCACCCCAACCGGTTTACCGGCCTGGGCATGGCAAGGTGGCGAGGCCTGATCTACAGCTCGCTGGGAGCGCCGTTGTTCGCCCAGAAGATCTACAGGGGCATCTACGGCGCCGGCGCTTTTCAGTCGGTCTACCGCGCGGACTCACATACGATCCAGATCGCCCACCAGCTGGGAGTTCCTGTGGCGGCCGCCGCCGTTGCACTTGCTCCGTTGAGCCTTTTGCACACGGGCTTTGGCCTGCTCGCCGCTCTCGCGGCATTCTTTCTCGTTGCCCTGGGGGCAGTCGATACGGCGCTGACCCGGCCCCCCCGCCGGTCTGGGAACAAACCGATGCGCTTCAAGTTTGCCGTCGCCCTGCTCTCGGTCCTTCAGCCCATCGCAAGAACCTGGGGCCGCTTGCGTGACGGCGGAGCCGCTCAACGGGCTATAAAACCAACTCCGATCCCCCGGCCCGCCCAGACTGTGGAAGGCGATATTTTGATATTTCCCAACAGCTTGCCTCGCGAGCAATTCGTGGAAGCTCTCGCTGCAAACCTCAGGCGGGCCGGGGTCCGGATGGCCACCCCGACGGGATGGGAAGATCACGACCTTTCGGTGGTGGGTTCCACCATCGTCACCGGGCGAATCACCACCAGCGCCTATCCGGAGGGTTGCATCCAGATGAGGGTCCGGCGGCAAATCCGCTGGCGGCCCCTCGCCGGCCTGGCTCTGCTTGCGATGGCGTCGTCCGTCCAGTCCCAGATGACCGCGATCCTGCTGGCCGGCGGCCTGGGAATCGAGGCCTTGCGCGGATACAACCGGATTCCAACGGTGATCCATGAAGTGATCCGGAGAGGAAGCTGATGGGCCCCGGATCCGGCAGTTCCAGGAAACTCACGTTCAAAGAAGCAAGAGCGGCAAGACGGCAGGCCAAAGCAAGCCGCCGCGGCCTAAAGGCGGCCTTCAAGCATCTTCCCAGCATCTTGCCCTATCTGAAGAACTATTGGTATCTGATGGCCCTGGCAATTCTCCTGACGGTGGTGTCGGCCGCGGCGGCAGTCGCAGAACCGTGGCCGCTTGCATTTCTCGTGGACAGCGTCCTTGGTAAGGAGTCGATCCCCGGCTGGGTCAAGGCAATTTTCGGCCACGAAACCATCGCCCTGATCCTCGTCGCCGTCTTTGCAGGCGTCGTTATCGCCTTTGTAACAAACACCACCGAGGTCTTCAAGAAGTACATCACGACCAAACTTTCCGAAAAGATGGTGCTCGACTTTCGCAGTGATCTGTTCGAGCACGTACAGAGCCTCTCTCTCGCCTTTCATGGAATGAAGCGAAAGGGATCGCTCATGTACGCGGTCAACACCCAGGCAAACACAATGGGTGAGATCACAATTGCCCTCCTGCCCCTTGGCGAAGGGGCGCTGCGACTTCTCGGAATGTTCGTCGTCGCCTACAAAGTGGACCGTCAGCTGGCTTTGTTGTCACTGACGGTCGTGCCTTTCATCTACTACGCGATCGGCTACTACGGAAAGCGCATCGACCCAGAACTACGTCGGGTGAGGGGGATGGAATCCACCTCCCTTTCGATCGTTTACGAGGCTATGTCAATGATCAAGGTAATAATGGCCTTCGGCCGGGAGGACCACGAATTCGGCCGGTTCCGCAGCCAAGGTGAAAAGGCGCTGGACGCCAGGCTGAAACTGACCGTACGCCAGACCGGCTTTTCCCTCGCTGTCAACGTGATCATGGCATCTGGGACCGCCCTGGTTCTTTGGTTCGGCGCCCAGCACGTTCTCGACAAGCAGCTTTCGGTCGGTCAGTTGCTGATCATAATGTCTTACATTGCGGCCGTTTATAAGCCGCTGGAACAGATCAGCAGAACGATCACCAACCTCCAGGAGCAGCTCATTTCTCTGGAGGCCTCGCTCGATCTGATGAAGATCCCCCCGGACATCATCGACCCGCGGGACGGGATTGAAGTAGACAGGGCCGAAGGGCGCCTGACTTTTGAGCAGGTCGACTTCAGTTATCAGGGCCGCGACGAGACTTTGAGCGGCGTCGATTTCGACGTTCCCGCCGGCAGCAGGGTGGCTCTGGTTGGGCCGACGGGCGCCGGCAAGAGCACGCTGGTGAGCCTCATTCCGCGTTTTATCGACCCGACCGGCGGCCGGGTCCTCCTCGATGGGGTGGACGTCAAAAATATCCGGCTGAAATCGCTCCGCTCCCAGATCAGCGTAGTAATCCAGGACGCCATGCTGTTTTCGGGCACCATCTACGAGAACATCCGCTACGGCCGGTTGGACGCTTCGCGCGCCGAGATCATGGACGCCGCCAGAGCCGCCGGCGCCCACGATTTCATCAGCAGCCTGCCGAAGGGCTACGGAACCATGCTGGGAGAGGGAGGGTCGCAACTCTCCGGCGGCGAGCGGCAGCGAATCTGCATCGCCCGCGCCTTTTTGAAAGACGCCCCAATACTCATACTCGACGAGCCCACTTCCGCGGTCGACTCCAAGACCGAGGGCGTGATCCTCCAAGCCCTGAACCGCTTGATGGAGGGACGGACCACCTTGATGATCGCTCACCGTCTGGCGACTATCAAGACGGCCGACCACGTGCTGGTAGTGCATGAAGGGCGCATCGCGCAGCAGGGAACCAGGCAGGAACTGGCTTCGGCGGAGGGCCTGTACCGCGAACTTCATGCCGCCCAGGATCTGCTCGAGGAAGCCGGAGTTACCGCCGACGTCGATACGGCCATGAAGGCGGCCGCTTCCGGAGACGCAGCGGGTCCTTCGCCGGAAGGCAAGCAGCCCGCCCCCGCCCCCGGCCCCGCCCCCGCCACCGCGGCGCCCGCGGTCCGTGGTCCACGCAAGGCGGTGGTTCTGGGGATGATAGGAAAGATGCCGGTCGCCGGACTCATCTGGCAGACGTTGCATTATCTGCTCGGTCTGCAGAAGCTCGGCTACCAGACCTATTACGTTGAAGCGCATGCTCGGACTCCCACGATGCTGTGGGAGAGCCCGGGCGACGACGCCACGGCGGCCGCGGCGGCCCTGATCGGCAAGACGATGACCCGCATCGGCCTGAAGGATCGCTGGGCTTTTCATGCCCTTCACGACGACGGCCGCTGCATGGGAATGCAGCCGTCCGATCTTTCAAAGCTCTACCGGGATGCCGAATTGATAATCAACCTGCACGGGGGCACGACGCCGACGCAGGAACAGGCGGCCGGGGGGCGGCTCATCTACATCGAAACCGACCCGGTGGAACGCCAGATTCAGCTTTTCGAAGGAAACAACGAGGCCGTCGATTTTCTTGAGCCCCACGCGGCATTCTTCACCTTCGCCGAAAACTACGGCCGCCCCGGCTGCCTGCTTCCGTTGGCGAACCGATTTCACTTCAGGCCCACCCGGCAGCCGGTCGTTTTGTCCTCCTGGCAGCAAAACCAGGTTGCTGCCGCGGAGCTGTTCACGACCGTCGGAAACTGGAAGCAGAGCTGGAGGGACGTTACCTACCGGGGAAAGATCTACAGCTGGAGCAAGCACCTGCAGTTCGAGAAGTACCTCGATCTTCCGGGCCGCAGCGGACAGGGCTTCGAACTGGCGCTGGCCTCGATAGACGCCAACGACCGGGGCAAGCTCGCGGCGAACGGCTGGCGGGTGCGCGACGCCAAATGGATCTCCGGCGACCTCGATGCCTATCGCAAGTTCATCCGCCAATCACGCGGCGAATTCACGGTAGCCAAACAGCAAAACGTGGACTTTAGGACCGGCTGGTTCAGTGACCGCAGCGCCACCTATCTTGCAGCGGGACGGCCGGTGATCACGGAAGAGACGGGATTTTCTGAAGTTCTTTCCAGCGGGGAGGGCCTGTTCGGCGTTTCCTCTTCTCAGGAGGCCGCAGCGGCGCTGGAATCCATCAACTCAGCCTACGAGCGGCACAGCAAGGCTGCGGCGGATATCGCCCGGGAGTTCTTCTCCCACGAAGTAGTGCTGGGCCGGCTGCTCGACGACCTGGGCCTGACCCCGCCCTCGGGGCCCCGCCTGCGCCACCGCGGGCCGTTTCCCGAGTCGACGCCCCTGGTCCCCCGGTCGCGCAGACCGCTGGAGCTGGATCCCCAAACCGTTTCCCAGACCGCCCATCTGTCCACCCCCGCCGGCCGGCTGGCCGCGACCCCGCGGCCCAGGGCCAGTGTCGTCGTCCCCGTTTACGGCGGGCTGCCGGCGGTGCGTATGTGCATCGAGAGCATCCTGCATCACACCGTGGGATATCCGTACGAACTGATACTGGTCGACAACGCCGCCCCCGGGGACACCGGGGACTACCTTTCAGGTGTCGCACGGAGCAATCCGGGTGTCCGGCTGATTTCCAACAAAGACAACCGCGGCTTTGCGGGGGCCGTCAACCAGGCGATGCAGCAGGCCGGTGGTTCGGTGGCGGTGATCCTCAACGACGACGCCGTGGTGACCCCCGGTTGGCTGCACGGACTGTGTGCCGGACTACAGGATCCTCTTATGGGGGCAATGGGCCCGGTTACCAACCGCAGTGGCGACGAGGCCGAAATCTCAACCGACTACGGCAACTACGGAGAGATGCTCGATTTTGCCGCCCGGCGGGTCCGGGAATTCCGGGGCGCCCGGCGGCCGGCCGAAACGCTGACGATGTTCTGCTTCGCAATTCGCAAGGCCACCTTCCGGAAGGTCGGGCCGCTGGATGAGAGCTTCAAGATCGGAATGTTCGAAGATGATGATTACTGTCTGGCCCTAAAAAAGGCGGGCTACCGCCTCGCCACCGCCGAGGACGTATTCGTCCATCATTTCGGGGAGGCCTCTTTCGGAGCTCTCGTGCCGGGCGGCGACTATGCGAAGATCTTCGCCGCCAATCGCGCCCTGTTCGAGCGCAAGCACGACACGACATGGAAGCCCCACACGAGGCGGCCGGACCCCGGATACGAAAAGACGGCGGCGAGCCTTAAGGCCCTAGTTGAGCAGCGCGTCCCGGCGGGCGAAAAGGTCCTGGTCATCAGCCGCGGAGACGAACGGCTGCTGCAGTTCGAGGCGCGCGGCGCCGGGCATTTTCCCCAGACCGACGATGGAAATTATCCCGGCTACTACCCGGCCGACAGCAGTGAAGCCATCGATCAGCTCGAGCGCCTGCGCGAGAAGGGAGGAGGCTGGCTTGCCGTACCGAAGCCGGCGTTTTGGTGGAAAGATCACTACCGGGACTTCTTCCGCCACCTCTCCTCCCGCTACCCACAGGCGGCCGGGGACGATCACTGCCTTTTGTTTGCACTCAACGCTGCGGGCGAGGTCCCGGCCAGCAGCCCGGCGAATTCCCGGGAAAAGGCGGTCCAATGACGCCCATTTCCATAGTTGTTCCGGTTCACAACAAAGCGGCACTGACCGGCCAGTTCTTGGACCGCCTACTTGCTCAGCAGGAGACCCGGTGCTGCGAGATCATCGTGGTGGACGACGCCTCCACCGACGACACCCCCCGGATCCTTGCCGGGTACTCCCCCCGGGTAACCGCCGTGCGCAACAACAAGAATCTCGGCTTTGCCGGGGCATCCAACCGGGGGATCGACCGCGCCTCAAGCGAGATGATCATCCTGGTCAATAACGACATCGCACCGATACCCGGCTGGTTGGATGCCCTTGCCCGGGAAACCGCCGAGCATCCTCAGGCCGCGGTAATCGGCGCCAAGCTGATGTTTCCCAACGACACCATCCAGCACGCCGGCGTTGTATTCGCCGGCGACGGCAATCCCTATCACCTTTACTCAGGTTTTCCGGCCGCACATCCAGCCGTAAACCGCTCCCGCCCCTTCCAGGCCGTCACCGCCGCCTGTATCGCATTGAGACGAGGCATCTTCCGCGAGGCGGGCGGCTTCGACGAGTCCTACAAAAACGGCCATGAAGACGTCGATCTGTGCCTTCGTCTCGGAGAGGCCGGCTATGAGATTCGCTATTGCCACCGGGCGGCTGCCTATCACCTGGAATCCGCCAGCAGAGACCGCAACAGTCCCGCGGCACGCGACAACGGGAGGCTCTACCGCAGCCGGTGGGCCGGGCGCGTGGTTCCCGACGACCTCAACTACTACCTCTCCGACGGACTGATCGACGCCGACTACTCATGCGGATATCCCCTGCGGCTGGAGATTTCGCCGATGCTGGGTGCATTTCAGCGCACCGGGGGAAGCGCGGAGTTGGAGCGCCTGCTTCAGGAGCGTTCAGCCCAGACCGCCGAGCTGCTCCAGGAGACCTCGCGCCTTGCCCTTCTGCTCGCCGAGATGGCCCCCGAAGCACAGCATCCCGATATCGTCGCCAGGGCCGCACCTGCCTCCAGCCCTCAGGCAGAAGTCGCCCGTGGTTCCGGAGTGGGCGGCCACCAAGCGGCCCTGAAGCAGGACCTGGAACTGGAGGACGCCCTTTGCAGGCTCCAAAAAGTGCTCGGCGCCAGGCTGGCCGGCTTCGAGCCGAGCCGGTGGCTGGGATACCGGCGCATGGTCCGCGATCTCCGAGCTCTGATCTGCCGCAGCACCCCGGAAGGATCGACGGTCGCCGTAGTAAGCCGGGGCGATTCTCAGCTGCTCGAGCTACCGGCCCGTCAAGGCGAGCATCTGCCCCAGGACTCCAGCGGCGGCTATTGCGGGTTCCACCCCGCGAGCGACGAAGACGCAATCGAGGCGCTGGAGTCTCTTCGCAGCAAGGGGGCCGGATATCTGGCGGTTCCGGCCACCGCGTGCTGGTGGCTGGACCACTATCCAGATTTTGCGGCCTACCTTCACCAGATCGGTTGGCCGCTGGACGGCCATCCGGAAGTCGGATTGGTCTTCAGCCTCAGCGGCGGCTCACCGCAGCAAAGCGGTCGCCGCGAAGAGCAGGCGGCGCACTGATGGCGGCTGCACGCACCCCCACGGCCTCCGGAAAAGCGCGAAGGCCGCCCGCACGTCGTCCGGCAAAAAAGTCCTCCGCTGCATCCCGGGCCCGCGACCCGCGGGTCGACCTGCTGGCCGGGCGGCTCGACTCTCTGACCTCGCAGGTCGAGGAATTGGGCGCGCTGCTCAAGGCCCAGAACGAATTCATTGCCCACCTCAAGAACTCGAGACCCGCGGCGAGGATCGATACACCCAAGGCCCGCGCGACGGAAGCGGATTCGAAGGGAATTTCGCCGGACGCCGAATACGACGCTATGGTCGTGCGCTTCCGGGCACTGGTGAGGTCGGCTACCGCTCCCGGCTCCACGGTGGCCGTCATCAGCAAAGGAGACGCCGGGCTCGTTTCTCTGGAGGGAAGAAACGGCTGGCATTTCCCCCGGGACCACCGGGGGGTCTACCGCGGCCACCACCCGGCCGACGGCCGGGAAGCCGTCGGCCACCTCGAAGAACTGAGGGCGGCGGGCGCCGGTTATCTCGCCGTTCCGAGCACCTCCTTTTGGTGGTTTGAGCACTATCCCGAATTCAATCAACATCTTGTTTCCCGTTTCACCCAGATCATCGGGCAGGAGGACACCTGCCGGCTTTTCGATCTCAGCGGAGCGGCCGTTTGAAAGCGGCGGCGGACGTGGAGCGGACCGACGCGAGGACTCCCGCGGAGCGACCGCGCCGCCGGGTCGTACTTTACGTATTGCATGCCCATCCTTCGATTCAGGCAGGCGGCGCGGAAACCTACGGCCTCCAGCTGTACGAAGCGATGCAGGAAAACGAGAGCTTCGAGCCCGTCCTGCTTGCGCGCGCCGGGCCACCCAGCTTCAAAAGCGGCGCTCACCTCGGCAGTCCCATCCTGGCCGCAGGCGGCGACCCCAATCAGTACCTTCTTCACACCGAATATGCGGCGTACGACTTTTTCAATCAGACCCTGAAAGACAAGAGCCTGTATACGGGTGCCTTCCGCGCCTTTCTTGCATCCTGGCGCCCGGACGTGATCCATTTTCAGCACACCGCATTTCTCGGGCTCGACATGCTCACGGAGGCACGCCGCAGTTTGCCGGGTGCGAGCATTGTCTATACGTTGCACGAGTTCCTGCCCATCTGCCATAACGACGGACAGATGATCAAAACGGACGGGTCGCTTTGCGATCAGGCCTCCCCCCGGTGCTGCAACGGCTGTTTTCCGCAGTTTTCCCCTCAGGACTTCTTCATGAGGCAACTGTTCATCAAGGCTCACCTGGCCCTCGTCGACCAGTTCGTCGCGCCCAGCCGGTTCCTGGCCGACCGGTACATCGCCTGGGGACTTCCCGAGGCAAAGATTCGCGTCGAAGAAAACGGCCGCCCGGAGGCCGTAGGTGCACCGCGGCCCGCACCGCCTCAGGGCGGGGCCCGGCGCGACAGGTTCGGGTTCTTCGGTCAGCTAAATCATTACAAGGGCCCGGACCTGGCCATCGAGGCCGTGCACCTGTTAGAGGAACGCGGCCTGCGCCCCCTGCCGAACCTGCGGCTGCACGGAACGAACCTCGACTACCAGCCCGAGGAGTTTCAGGAGCGATTCAGGCAGCTTCTCGCGACGTCCGCGCAGACCGTTACCCTGAAGGGCCGCTACCATCCGGAGGAAATCGGCTCGCTGATGGAAGCGATCGACTGGGTGGTTATCCCATCCCGGTGGTGGGAGAACTCCCCCCTGGTTATACAGGAGGCGTTTCAGCACGGCCGGCCGGTAATCTGCAGCGACATCGGCGGAATGGCCGAAAAAGTGACCGACGGTGTGAACGGAATTCACTTCAGGGCCGGCGACGCCTCCTCCCTGGCCGATGCTATGGCCGCCGCCGCCGGCGACATTGGGCTCTGGGAAAAGCTGTCTTACGGAATTCCGGAAATTCACTCGATGCGCAGGCACTGCCTCAACCTGGCCTCTATTTATTCCGAACTGATCGCGACAAGGCAGAGGAAGGCCTCAGGGCATGCCGGCGCCTAAGACCGCCGCCCGGGGAACGCTAAAGCACGTCTGCCGCCTCGGCGAGGGGGTCTGGGCGGTGCTTGGAACGATGGACAAACCGCCCGGACCCGCCAGGGGCCACCGGCGGTCCCCCCTCCAGGCGCCGGGCGCCACCGCAATTGTTTTCGCTTTCGAGCGGGATGAGAGCAATCCCGATCGCATCGGATTTCTCGCGCTGTGCCGCGGGGAGGATCTTACGGGCGGCAGACGTCTGGATTTCGGCCCGGTCTCCGTGCACCCTGAGGCGGCGAATGGCCCCCGGGCCCAGATCGAGCCCGCGGAGCTGGCGGTAAGGCTCGGGGTGCTCGACGGGGGGACCAGGCGGCTATGCATGTGCCGGCTGTCGGAAGCCACCGAACTCTGTGACCCGGGGACAAGAGGTCCTGTGGCTAAGACCCTCTACATGCTTCGCGAGGCGATGCGCGACCCGCTGCCTCGCAGTCCCCTCGACCAGAAGCCCGACCGGGCCCTGCAGATTGATGCGCTGTTTGCCATCGACGAGCGCTCGTTCTACGTGAGGGGCTGGATGCACGACGCCGAATCGCCGATTACCGGACTGACGGCCATCTCGCCGGAGGGCCTCCACAGCGACCTCACCGGCCGGCTGTTCAGATACGACCGGCCCGACGTGGTCGCCCACTACGGGCTCACCGAAACTACGACGCCGCTGGGATTTCTGGGGTACTTCGAGCTCGCCGCAGCCAGCGCGCTGACGGACGGATGGATCTTCACCGCCTCCAATGCGCAAGGCCACTGCATCGAGGCAGCGGCTCCACCGCTGGAGGACCAACCGCAAAGATCTCGCACTGCAATCCTCGCCGACCTCGTTCACGACCGGGGCGGCGACCGGCTGCTTCCCCAGCACACCTTTCCCGCGGTCAGCCGGCTACAGGAGGCCACGGCTGCGCGGGTGTCCATTGATCGTATCGACCACTTCGGGACGCCGCCCAAGGACCCCGAGGTTTCCGTTGTGGTGCCCCTGTACCGACGGATCGATTTCGTCGAACATCAGATGGCGCATTTCTTCCACGACATCCAAATACGCTCCGCCGAGATTATTTACGTACTGGACTCGCCCGAGCTCACCACCGACCTCGACCGCATGTCGCGCCAGCTCTGGGCTCTTTACGGGGTTCCGTTTACCGTCGTGACACTCGACCGCAACGGCGGATTCTCCGCCGCCAACAATCTGGGAGCCTCGGCGGCCTCGGGGCGCAAGCTGCTTTTCATGAACTCCGACGTCCTGCCCGAGCGCCCGGGGTGGCTGGCCGAGATGTCTTCCTTCTACGATTCCACCGATTGCATCGGCGCGCTCGGCCCCAAGCTGGTGTACGAGGACGCGACGCTTCAGCATGCGGGCCTTGAATTCCGTTGGTCGGACGAAAATCGGTGCTGGCTGAACGTCCACTGCTATCAGGGGCTGCATCGTGACTTTCCCCCCGCGCAAGTCCCCCGCGAGGTTCCGGGTGTCACCGGCGCATGCTTGATGATCGACGCGGCCCTCTACCGGCGCGTCGGCGGCATGCGCGGAATGTACATGCAGGGCGACTTCGAAGACTCTGACCTTTGCCTGCGACTCAGGGGGATGGGTCTGGCAAACTGGTACCTGCCCGCGGTTTCTCTTTTCCATCTCGAGGGCCAGTCCTATCCATCCGAGATGCGCAGGCTGGCCTTTCGCTACAACTCCTGGGTTCACACGGTGCTGTGGGGGGATCGCATCTCACAAATCATGCAATCGCAGGCAGAAGCTTTCCCACGGGTTTCCGAGGTTTTTGCCCAATCAACCGAGGTCACGACATGAAACTCGCATCGATAGAAGGGCCGCTTGAAATCGGGCTTGACTACAAACGCTTCGTTCCGGCCGCCAAGATGGATCAGGCCAACCCGCCGATCCTGAACCCCCAATCCCCCCACAACATCGGCGACTGGTTTGTGACCAAGGTCAGCGACCGGCTGCTCGACTACGACGAGATCCTCACGATAAAGCCCACCGCAGGCCAAAAGGAGTGGGACATCTTGAATGCCGAGTGCGACGCCCTCGTCCTCAAGGGCGGCAATTACATTCAGCCGTCGTGGCTCACCAAGACCTTCGGTCTGGAGATGTTCAAGAAAATCCGCATCCCCATCATCCCGTTCGGTGTGGGGCTGCAGTCGGGGCTCAGGCAGAACCTGAACTTTGAGCAGGAAGAAATCGCGATTCTTAAACTCATTCACGATGGCTGCGCCTTCTCCTCTCTGCGCGGAGAGCGCACCGCAGAGGCCCTGGAGACCATTGGGATCTCAAACACTCTGGTGACCGGATGCCCGACGCTGTTCTGGTCCCGAAACCGGGAATTGAAGGTGCGTCCCCCGCGCAACGACCGGGCGGCGTTCAGCTTCCGCCAGGGGCTGTACTCATCGGAAAGCAAGATCTATGAATCCCAGTTCGACGCCATACGAATTATTCGAGAGCGGTTCGGCGAGACCAGTGTGTTTTTGCAGGGCGAAGAAGTTCTGATGCAGCACTATCTACAGGCGCAAAAGTGGGGGGCGGAATTCAAAGCAACCTTTGCTCCGGTGGAAGGAACCTCCATGCGCCGGCTCACCAGGAAGCCGCTTTCGCCGGATGAGATCGCAGAGGTCCTCCACAGCAGGCTCGACCGCTTCGCCAGCCCGCAATTGATCCAATGGATCATCGACAACGCCTTTTTTTCCTACGACATCGGGGAATACCTGCAGCAGTACCGGCAGATGGGAATGGTCATCGGGTGCCGGCTGCATTCCAACCTGCTGGCTCTTTCGCAGGGGGTTCCCGCCTTCTTTCTAATCTACGACGAACGCACCAGAGAAATAGCCGAACTGTTCGACTTTCCCCGCTGCGACCTCAGCGAGTTCGACGAGTCGGTCGATCCCTTGTCGGCGGATTTCTCCGCCGCAGAGAAGAACTATGCCCTGCGCTTCGACGAGTTCCGCAAGTTCTTCGAGGCCAACGGACTTCACCATCGTCTCGGCGAAGGCTCCGCCGATGGTCCTGTCGGCGAGGAGGGAGCGCATTCCGATCTTGGCGGGACCAGCGGCGGCTCGGGAAAACAAACGCCGTGAAGATCGCTTCTCTCCAGGGACCTCTCGAGCTTGGAATTGACTATCGGCGTTTTGTCCCGGCGTCGAAAATGGACCAGGCCTCTCCTCCCTTTTTCAATCCCGACCATCCACACAACATAGGGGACTGGTATCTGACCAAAATCGTCGACCGCCTTCTCGACTACGACGAGCTGCTTCTGGTGGGAAAGCAGGCGGGCGCCCGGGAATGGGACATCGTCAACGAGCAGTGCGACGCCCTGGTGCTGCGCGGAGGCAACTACATCCAGGACCTGTGGTTCGCCAAGCACGTCGGGCTCGACACGCTGCGAAAGGTGAAGATTCCCATCATCCTCTTCGGCGCCGGGCTTCAGAATCCCTCAGGAAAGCGGCCGGTCTTCGATCCGGCCGAACGTGAGGCCCTTAGATTGATCCACGACTCCTGCGAATTCTCTGCTCTGAGAGGCAACTCCACCGCGGAGGCCCTGGCCGCAATAGGGATAGAAAACACCATAGTGACGGGATGCCCGACCATCTACTGGTCGCGGGAGCCCCGGCTCGAGCTCCGCACTCCCGGCGCCGTCAACGGCGGGTTCACGTTCCGAAAGAGCCTGTACTCGGCCGACACCGACCTGAACAGGGCGGAGTTCGATGCGATCCGCATCGCCCGCACCCGGTTCGAAAATGTCACCGTCTTTTTGCAGGGGGAAGAGGTGGCGATGCAGAGGCTGCTCATGGCCCGCAAATGGCACGCCGAGTATTCCGGGCGCATGCAGCCGGTCCCCGGGCAGCACCTTCACCGCCTGGAGCGCCGGCCCCTGGATGCCTCGGCCCTGCGCCGCGAGGTCCACGACATGTTCGACGCCCACGCCGACGCCGAACTCGTCGATTGGGTCATCGAAAACTCGTTTTTCTCCTGGGACATCAGCGAGATGATAGGGCGGTACCGGCAGATGGACTTCATGTTCGGATGCCGGCTTCACGGGAACCTGCTCGCCCTGGCCAACGGAACGCCGGCGTTCTATCTGACCTACGACGAGCGCACGCGCGAGATTGCCGAGCTTTTCGAATTGCCGCACTGCGACCTCGCGCATTTTGGACCCGAAGTCGATCTGATGGCCTCGGACTTCGCGCCGGCAAAGGCCGCCTACGCGCAGCGCTACGAAGACATGGTGCGCTTTCTCGACGCCAACCGCCTGGATCACCGGCTGCAGCAGGCGCCGGCGCTTCAGCCCGCCGCCCCGTGACAAATTTTCGGTGGGCCGCGCATGGCTAAGCCCGGCACTGTAGGCGCCGGCTGCGGGGTGGTCCTGGCCGGCTCGCTGGCCCAGCGGCCCGGTTTCGGAGGGCACACCTGGGTGTTTCTTCAGTACCTGCTCGGCTTCCGGGCGCTGGGATGTGAGGTCACTTTTCTCGACCGGCTGGATCGTTCGACGTCGTTCGACGAGCACGGCCACCCCTGCTCCCCCGCCCGGTCCGCCAATTTCCGGTACACGGCTTCGGTCATGGACGGATTCGGACTTACCGATGATTTCGCGGTGGCCTCCGACGAGGGCGGCGGGTGGCTTGGCCTATGCCGAAGTGCGGTCCTTCAACGGGTAAAAAGAGCCTCCGTGCTGATCAACGTCATGGGGTTTCTGGAGGATCCAGAAGTTCTTGCCGCAGCCAACCGGCGCGTTTTTCTGGACATCGATCCGGGCTTCGGCCAGATGTGGAAGCAACTCGGCCTCGCAGACGTATTCGCTGGGCACGACGTATTCGTGACCGTCGGAGAAAACATCGGGCGTGACGAGTGCGACATTCCCCCGGCGGGTCTCGACTGGATCACTACGAGGCCCCCCGTGATCCTTGGCCAGTGGCCGATGGTGACGCCCGAAGACGGGCCGTTCGTGAGCATTGGAAGCTGGAGAGGACCATACGCTCCGGTTGCATACGAGGGGCGCAGTTTCGGGCTTCGGGTGCATGAGTTCCGCAAGTTCTTTGAGCTTCCCGCAAGGACCGGCCGGCCGTTCGAGCTCGCTCTGGACATCGACGCCGCAGAAAAGTCCGATCTGCACGCCCTGTTCTCCTCCGGATGGCGCCTGCAAAATCCGGTCGATTCAACCGGAGATCCCTGGCGGTACCGCCGCTACATCCAGGGGGCGGGCGCCGAATTCATGGTGGCCAAGGGAATGTACGTCGAAAGCCGAAGCGGCTGGTTCAGCGACCGCAGCGCCTGCTTTCTCGCCAGCGGCAAGCCGGTGATGGCCCAGGACAGCGGCATGAGCGCCAACTACCCGACCGGTGAGGGTCTTTTGACTTTCGCGGATGCCGACCAAGCGGAGGCTGCCGCCGACCAAATCGCCTCGGACTATTCAGCCCACGCCCGGGCCGCGCGGGGATTGGCCGAGGAATACTTCGATTCCCGGTTGGTCCTCGGAGAACTGCTCTCCGCAGTGACCTCCAATTGACCCCACGGCGGCGACTATTGCTTCCCGCCCGGCGAATCCCCGCCCCGCGAGGGTTGGGCAGGGATTCCATCCGGGTACCGCCGGAGTTAAGACGGTGAAGACAGCCGTGGTGGCCGGAGCGATCGCCGGCAAGCAGGGCAACGGAGGCGAGGCCTGGGTGCGCCTCAGCTGGATCCGCGCGTTCGAACGCCTGGGGTTCCGGGTGTACTTCGCCGAGCAGGTCGAAACTCCCACGGCCGGACAGATCGCCTATTTCTCCGAGATCGTGGATGACTTCGGGCTGACCGGCCGGGCATGCCTCATCGACCCCACCACCGGGAAGACGACGGGGATGGCGCTGGAGGAGATGCGCGACGCGGCCGGGTCGGCTGAGTTTCTGGTGAACATCAGCGGCAACCTCGGCTATCCGCCCGTGTTCGACAGGTTCGGCCTGCGGATCTACGTCGACCTGGACCCCGGCTTTACCCAGTACTGGCACCGGCAGGGGCTTCTAGGGGAAGGCTTGGAGCGCCACCACATCCACCTGACGGTGGGCTCCAACGTGGGCGGCGCGCAATGCCCGATACCTACCGGCGGCATCCGGTGGCGGCCCATCCGCCAGCCGGTGGTACTGGAGGACTGGCCGTTTATGCCGTCGCCCTCACTCGGCCGCATGACTACGATCGGCAGCCTCAGGGGCCCGTTCGGGCCGGTTACCGACAACGGCGCCGTGCTGGGTCTGAAAATTCACGAAATGCGAAAGTTCGCCGGAATGGCCTCGGAGGTCGACCCGGTGCTGGAACTTGCCATGCACATCGATCCAGCCGACGAAAGAGACCGGTTGCTTCTCGAGGAGGGCGGATGGCGCCTGGTCGCCCCCGGCAAGGTGGCCGGGGACCCCGGCAGATTCCGCGAATACATTCAGGGTTCGGACGGCGAGTTCTCCGTGGCTCAGGGCATCTACGTGGACACCGCGTCGGGCTGGTTTAGCGACCGCAGCGTACGGTATCTGGCCTCCGGAAAACCCGTCCTGGTACAAGACACCGGAGTCGGCGAAAACCTCCCGGTGGGCGACGGACTGCTCGTTTTCAGCGACGAACGCGAAGCGAAGGCGGGCCTGGCCAAAATCGCGGACCGCTATCAGGAGCATTGCCGGGCCGCCCGCGCCATCGCCGAGGACTTCTTTGAGGCCGGTCGGGTGGCCGGCGACGTACTAGTGGCCGCGGGAGGAGGACATTGAACGTAAGACTTCCGGCGGCGGGCAACCCCCGGCCCTGGGGCGATCGAGGGCCAGGAGGAAGCCCCGCCAGGGCGGTCGTGTCGGGGATGCTCGCAAGCGTTCCGGCCCAGGGGGGAGCAACCTGGGCCGTTCTTCAGTACATTCTTGGGCTCCAGCAGCTCGGCTTCCAGACCGTCTTCGTGGAAGAAACTTCTCCCGAAAAGCTGCGGCCTGCCGGCGGCCCATTGGAAGAAACGGAAGCAGGGCGCTGGTTTTCATCGGTCGTCACCGAGTTCGGACTTCAACAAACGGCCTGTCTGGTCGTTTCGGGGACCCGCAAAACGCTCGGCATGCCCTACGGAGATCTGCTGGACCAGCTGGCCGAGTCGGACTTGCTCCTCAACTTGTCGGGCGTCCTGAAGGATCCGGAGCTACTCGAAGCCTGCAAGCACCGCGTCTATCTCGACCTTGACCCCGTGTTTACGCAGCTATGGGATCTGCAGGGCCAGGACGTGGGCCTGCACGGCCACGACCGCTTTGCCACGGTGGGACTCGGCATCGGCGCCGAGCAGTGTCCGGTGCCCACCGGAGGCCGGGAATGGATCACCACTCTGCCTCCCGTTCTGCTCGACTTTTGGCCCCTCCTGCCGCCGGCTCCCGCCGGGCCCTTTACCACCATCGGAAATTGGCGGGGTTACGGCTCGGTTGAGCACGAAGGGGTCGCCTACGGGCAGAAAGCGCATTCGATGAGAAAACTCATCGATCTCCCCGAAAGGACGCGGGAAGAACTTGTTCTCGCGATGGCGATTCACCCAGCGGAAACACGCGACCTCGAGGCTCTCGTTGGAAACGGATGGAAGCTGGTCGACCCGGCCGCAGCTTCCACTCCGCACTCGTACCGGGACTTCATCGCCAGTTCAAAGGGAGAGTTCTCGGCGGCTAAGTCTGGCTACGTTGATTCCCGGTGCGGATGGTTCAGCGACCGTACCGCCTGCTATCTGGCGTCGGGCCGACCGGCGGTGGTCGAGGATACGGGAGCGGGCAGCTTCGTGGCCTCCGGCGACGGCTTCTTGACTTTCAAAGATGCGACCGGGGCCCGCGACGCCATTGAGGAGGTCGCCGCGGATTACCCGCGGCACGCCAGGGCAGCCCGGGAATTCGCTCAGGAGTATCTCGACTCCCGGATCGTGCTTTCCCGCCTAATGGAGAGTGTTCTATGAGCCTTGCCGCGGTGGAAGAAACCCCGTCGACACAAACACTTATCGAAATACTTCAGCCCGGGGTCGACAGGCACTTCGGGCGGCCGAGCCCTATCGAGAACGTACAGCGCATTGCTTCGAAATTTTCCACGAGTTCTCCCATTGAGGACCTGTCTCTGAAAACCCGGAGAGGGCGCCTGAAGCTCATCTTCAAGGATCTCTCCCCCGGCCGTCTGCTCGACGAGGCCCGCAAGGTAAGGCCCGGTTTTGTTTACGACCCCCGCCGCGAAATCGAGGTATATCGCCGCGTGCTGGCTTCCAATCCCATGGGAACCGCCAGGTTTTTCGGCGCCACCACCGACGATGAAGCCGGCAGTTACCGGCTTTTCGTGGAAAGGGTGCCCGGCGTCGAGTTGTACCAGGTGGAAGATCCTTCGGTCTGGGAACAGGTAGGCGCATGGCTGGGAAGGTTGCACGACCGGCTGGAGGGCAACACAGAAGTAAACGGCCTCCCCCAATACGACGCAGCCTGGTACCGGCGGTGGATGGATCGAGCGGCAAGATTCACATCCCGCGCTTCGCCCCAACGGCGGGAAGCGATAGATAACCTAGCGCCGGCCCATGAGTCCGCGGTGGAGAAAATCTGCGAGCTTCCGTCAACCGTGATTCACGGTGACTTCAACGCCTCGAATATTGTGCTGTCTCCGCGCAGCCGGGCGATTAGAATCTGCCCGGTCGATTGGGAGCGGGCCGCCGTGGGCCCCGGGATGGTGGATCTGGCCGCTCTCACAATCGGATGGGACGAGCGAAGATCAGCCCAGATGGCACGGGCATACGCCGAAAGCAACCGCAATGCCCGTGAAATGAATTCCCAGCAGCTGTTTCACTACCTGGATTGCTGCAGGCTTCATCTATGCGTCCAGTGGCTGGGCTGGTCCCCGGTGTGGGTTCCCCCCGAGGAGCACCGGCGGGACTGGCTGGCCGAAGCCACGGCAATCGCGGAAAAACTGAGAAAAAGGCCCTCCTGAAGCCCGGGAGCTAGTCCGGCCCCTGACCGTTGCCTTGAGTCTGCTCTTCGTTGCCGGGGCCCTGGTCGGGATTGTCCGCCGGCTGGGTCGGCGCCGGGACGGTCGGCTGCGCGGTCTCTTCGGGAGGTTCGGGTGCGACGGTCTCGACGGGCGTGGGAGACGGGGCGGTGCTGGCCGGCAGCGCCGGAGAGCGCACGGTCTGCCTCGCCTTCAACAAGCTCTCCACGGACGCCGCCGCCGATAGGATGCTGCGCGAGCGCTGCGAGCTCAGGGCGCCGTCCGAGGCGAACCGCGCCACATCGCCGCGCAGGACCCCGATTGTCTGCAAAGCCGCAGACCGGTCTCCCCCGGCCGCCTCCTCCCGGATCTGCTGGACCTGCTCGGCAAGTTTGTTCAGGGCCTCTTGCCCCGGGTCGTCCGGTTGTCCGGCACAGGCCGAGAAGGCGATCAGCGCCAACAATGCCAGGACCGGTCTTCTCACGGCCGCACCGCCCTCTCCAAACGGGCGACCGCATCCTCGAGCGGTTGAGGAAGCGATGGGCTTCCCGGCTCGATCGTGCTTTGGCCCGGTCCCGGGGATCCACCGGAACTGTTGAGGTTCTGCAGCAGCAAGGCTCCGATCAAAAGAACTACCAGGAAGATCCCGACCGCAACAACGTTGCGCAGGACAAAGGGGCCGGGACGGCGCGCCGGGGCCGCCCGATACTCCGGCGCCGGTTCGCGGGATATCACCCGGGTGTCGTCGGGAGATGCCATCGCGGTAACGACGGTGGCGTCGCCGGTTTCCCGGGGCGAAAGAGCCGCGGCGAGAGCAATCGCCATCTCGTCCGCCGACTGGTATCGAACCGCAGGGTCCTTCTGCATCGCTCTGCGTACTACTGCAGCGAGCCCCGGATGCAGGTCGGGGCGGACCTCTTCGAGATCCGGCGCCTGTTCGTTTTGGATCTGGTTGGCAAGCCCGATCGGATTATCGGCCTCGAACGGCCTCTTCCCGCTCAGCGCCTCGTACAGCACCACACCGACCGAATACAGGTCGCTCTCAACGGTCGCGGGTTTTCCGTGGATGCGCTCCGGGGCAAGAAACGACGGCGTGCCGATGAGCGAACCTGTCTGAGTCACATCCAGTCCCTCCGCGCCTTTGGCGATCCCGAAGTCCCCGACCTTGACGTGCTCCCCGTCCGCGGTGAAAAGAATGTTGCCGGGCTTGACGTCCCGGTGAACTATCCCGGCGGCGTGGGCCGCTTGAAGGCCGGCAAGGGCCTCTCCCACCAGCCGCACCGCACGTTCGGCATCCAGGGGCCCGTCGCTCATCTCGTGGGCAAGAGTCCGTCCGGAAAGAAGTTCCATGACGATGAACGGAATTCCTTCGTGCTCGCCGGTGTCATATACCGAGACCACGCTGGGGTGATTCAGTGCCGCCGCCGACATCGCCTCCGACTCGAAGCGCAGCTTGATATCGTCCTGGGCGGCCAGTTCCTCCTTCATCATCTTGACCGCGACCTTGCGGCGGAGCCGCAGATCTTCGGCCTCCCACACTGCGGCCATTCCTCCGCGGCCCAGTACCTCGCCGAGCCGGTAGCGACCGGCTACCGGCTCTGAAAATACGTTTGAATCGATCCGGGAAGCCATTGCGACGTTATATACCCGCTTGCCCGGCAGATTACTTATGGCCCCCTGCCCGCGCCTGCTCGGGGACGGGGGTGTCGGGATCCAGGCCCGAGCGGGATGCATCGGCCTCGGAAGTAAACCAGGGCGCCGGGGTGGCCAGGACCCGAACCCGGCCACCGAAGCTCTTGAATTGCCAGTACTTCTGCCACCGGTCGGACGACCACGGAGCGTGGGGCGCCTGGACGAACCCGGTCAGTGCCACCAGCGGCGTGTCGTAGTTGACACGCCAGCCGGCGAAGTCCCGCCAGGCCTGCCGGCGATCGGACTTCAGCGGCACTCCGACCGCGGCCAGCTCGTCGTAGATGCGGTCGTACTCGGCCTGATCGATGGTGATCGGGTCGGTCGGAGACGGATCGTGCGAGTGAGGGATATCGAAGTAGTGGGCTATTCGCCGCAGTGCGATATATCCGGCCCGGATGCACAGCTCGGCGCCCGGCTCGCGGGCGCCCTCGATGGTCGATGCCCGCAGTGCGGCAGCGTCCAGGACCGCCCCGGCCGCCGTTATCCATGAGTGCTCCGGCTGGGGAGAGCGAAAGAAGGCAAGGGCAGGAAAAGAGGTATGCGTCTCCTCCAGATGCACGAACCATTCCTCCCAGAGCAGCCACAGCTCCTTCAACTGGCTGAGCCCGTGGATCCGGTGGTAGCGCGTGATCATTTCCAGCGCCGAGGGAGGGGATCCTGCCCGGACCTCAAGAAGCGCCACCATCTGTTCCCGCCGGGAGAAAGCGGTGTACAGCGTCGGCATGAATGTGATCAACAAAGCGAGCAGCAGCAGGCCGAAGGCTGCCTCGCTGTACATCAACGCGGCCGCCCCGAACCCTTCCATCTTGTAGACGCCGAGCGTGAGAAGTGAAGACCCGCTTATCTGAAGAGCCCTCGGCACCGAGCCGGCGCCGATGGCCCAGAAGATCGAGGCGTAGGCAGCCAGCATGAGCAATTCCCAAACCAGCACCAGCATCAGCAAACCCACCGGCGCGTACAGCGCCATGACCCGGTCCTTCCTCTTGAAGGTGGCCTTGGGCCCGGCCCACACTGCGAACAGCACGCGCAGAGCCCGGAACACGGTCCGGGTGAGGCGGCTGGGGATCCCCCTTGGCAGCAGCACCGTTCGCACCGCAGAACCCAGCGTCGCGGCCACCACCACGATTCCCGCAGCCGCCGCCAGCAGCTGAGGTCCCGTCACCTCAGACCCGTGATCGGCATCAGGCCGGTTCGCCCGCCCGGCTAGGCCGCAGAATGCCGGTAGGAAAGAACCCGCCGATTGCATTCAGCAACTCGGCCGGCCGCTCCAGAGGCAGAATATGACCCACCCCACTCAGCTTCAGGAACCCGGCCTGAGGGATCCTGGAGGCCAGGGCCTCGCCGTTTCCGACCGGAACCAGCAAATCGGCATCGCCGTGCAAAATCATGACCGGGCACCGGATCTGATCCAGCCTGTCCCAACTGCTGAAGGTCGCCGAGGCGGTCCACTGCCGTTCGACGTTGGCCATGTTGGCTGCATCGACAAGTTTCTGGTTGATTGCAAACTTCATCAGGCGGGGGTGCTTTTCTGCCCAACCCGGGCCGGTCAGCAGGCCGACGACGTTGCGGGTGACTTCGGTGGGATCTTCGTCCATGCTGTTGAATATCGCCGTCATTACCTCGGTCTCGGGAGGTATCCCGCCACCGATCCCGGGTCCCGTCGAGATCAGCATCAGCCGCTCTACCCGATGTGGATGGCTGATGGTCATCTCCTGGGCGATGAACCCGCCCATCGAGGCTCCCAGAAGATAGGTCTTTTCTATTCCGAGGGCGTCGAGGACGGCCATTGCGTCGGCGGCCATCTCGGTAATCGTGTATTCATCGTCACAGACGCCGGAGGTCCCGCAGTCGCGATTGTCCATGACGATTGTCTGGTAGCCCTTGGAACTCAGCACCGACGGTAGAGGGCCCCAGGTGGCCGCCGGCATCCCGAGCCCGGTGATGAGCATCAGCGGGTCGCCGGAGCCGAACGACCAGAACGCAATCTCCAGCCCCCCGCTGTCGGCCACAAGGGCCGGGGGCGGAACATGCTTCAGCAGGCCGGGGTCGAGGTCCAGCCCCTTGAAAAACCTCTCAAGGCGAACGCCGATGGCCACCCCGAGCTTTGAGCCGGCAAGTCTTTCGATGCCCATCGTTTTTAGCCCTCTGTTTGCCCGGGACCGGGCCCCGGGATCAAAACCCGCCCAATTCTAGAGGTTTGAGACCGCGGCTCCCGGGGCCGGGGCCCCCGCCCTGGCAAATTGGGTGCGGTAAAGCTCCGAATACACCCCCGGCCGGCCGACCAGTTCCCCGTGCGTGCCGCGCTGGACGATCTCCCCCGCCTCCACGACAAGCAGCTGATCTGCGTTCACCACGGTGGACAGGCGGTGGGCGATCACCAGGCTGGACCGCCCCGCCAGGGCCTCGGCCAGGGCCTGCTGGATGTACAGCTCGGACTCTGAGTCGAGATGAGCCGTGGCCTCGTCGAGGATCATCACGGCCGGGTCCTTTAGCAGAAGCCGGGCGATTGCCAGACGCTGCTTTTCTCCTCCCGAAAGCCGGTAGCCGCGTTCACCGACTTTAGTTTCGAAGCCGTCGGGGATAGTGCGAATAAGGTCGTAGATTCGGGCGGCTTTGCACGCTTGGATAAGCTCCGCTTCGGTCGCGTCCGGTTTGGCGTAGAGCAAGTTGGCGCGGACCGTATCGTGAAACAAATGGACATCCTGAGTCACCATCCCTACGGCATCCGAGAGGCTTTGAAGCGTCAGCTGGCGCACGTCGCGACCGTCTATAGACACCGAGCCCTGAGTGACGTCGTAAAGCCGCGGAACCAGCATGGAGATCGTGGTCTTACCGGCCCCCGAAGACCCGACCAGCGCGGCCATCCGGCCGGGCGTGATCTCAAAGGAAATGTCCTTTAGGACCCACGC
>JBOGWH010000399.1:0-2237 GCA_050692975.1 Actinomycetota bacterium
GCGCCACTAGACTCGAATCGCAGGAAGGTGCGTGGGTTGTGAGTATAAGTGTGTGCCGGGACGTATCTGCGGAGGAAAGGCGATGCGCTTAAGGGTTCCCAATCACCCGGAATCGGAGATCGAGGTCGACGATGCGACCGGGACGATTCGCGGCATGAAGGGCCTGCTCGGGCAGTCGTCTTTGCCGCAGGGAAACGGGTTGCTGGTCAAATCCAAGCAGGTGCACACCCTGGGGATGGCCTTCACGATCGACGTGATTTACCTCGGCCCCGACTTTTCAATTTTGAAGATTAAGACCCTTCCACCCGGCAGACTCGGTCCGCTGGTACTGCGGGCCAAGTGGGTCCTGGAGCTGGCAGGGGGAGAGGCGTCCCGCCTCGGCCTGCGGAAGGGGCTGGCCCTGGAGAGGATCGCGTGAGCGGGCGGCTGTTTGTATGCGCCACCCCCATAGGCAACCTTGAGGATGCCAGCTACCGGCTGCTCCGGGTGCTGAAGGAGGCGGACCTTATTGCGGCCGAGGACACCCGCAGAACGCGCAAGCTGCTTACGAGCTACCAGATCAAGGCGCGCCTCGTGTCGTACAACAAGGACAATGAGCCCCGGCAGACCGCATTTCTGATCGACCGGCTGGCGGAGGGCAAGTCGGTGGCGCTGGTCAGCGACGGGGGCATGCCGGGGATATCCGACCCCGGCTTCCGCATCATCTCCGCATGCATCGAGCAAGGATTTGACCTAGAGGTCATTCCGGGTCCCTCCGCGGTCATCAGCGCTCTGGTGCTGTCGGGGCTCCCAACGGCGAGGTTTTGCTTCGAGGGATTCCTGCCGCGCAAAGCAGGGGAGTTGAGGCGGCGTCTCCAGGACCTCAAAGCCGAAACGCGGACGATGGTTTTCTTTGAGTCTCCCCGGCGAGTGCACGAAATGCTGGCCGCACTCGAGGAGGTCCTTGGGGATCGCCGCGTGGCGCTGGCCCGCGAGATGACCAAGCTCAACGAAGAGAACCTGCGCGGCGCCATCAGCTCGGTGCGGGCGCAGATGCCGGCAGAGGTTCTGGGCGAGATCGTCGTCGTCGTAGAAGGGGCCCCGGCACCCGAGGGGAACCTGGATTCGGCGGTGGAACTGGCTCGCGAATTGATCGGCTCGGGCCTCAAAAAGTCCGAGGCTGCGGCGCGGGCTGCGTTGGAAGAGGGAGTTAATCGCCGGGATGTATACGCCCGGCTCGTTTAGCGGCGGGCTAGCCGGAGAACGGCTCCCATCCGGCTTCTGTCGTCTGAGCGGCGGCGCCCCCGTTGATCTCGTTCCAGCACCCCGAGCAGACCCCCCGCCCTTTGAAGTCTTTGAGGTCTGAGCGGGACTCGCAAAACACGCAGGTTTCCTGCCGGGGCGACAGTACGATGCGGTCCTCCTCGACCGAGATGTCGAGCTTGCTTCCCTCCTTGAGCCCGAGGCTCCTGCGCAGCTCCGCCGGCAGAACTATCCGGCCGAGATCGTCCACCTTGCGATGCATCCCGGTGTTCTTCATCTCGCCCGATAATACCCTCATGCCCAAGCCGCGCAAGCCGGCGCCTTTCTTTTAGCCGGCGGGTTGCTCGGGCATCTCGATCTTGGGAAACAGTGCATTGCCGGGGGAGAGCCTGGTGCCCGCCGGGTAGCCGCCCCACTCGAGGCTTTCCTTGAAATTTCCTTCCGGCGCCTCCACGGAGATCTGGGTAGCGATTGCGGCGGCGGTCGCGGGCAGGAAAGGCGCGCACCCCCATGCCGACAAACGCAGTGCCTCGACGAGGTTGAACAGGACCGTGGCCAGACGGCCTTCTGCCGCGGCGTCCTCGGCGCGCCGCTTCGCGAGGTTCCACGGCTCGACTGCCACCACGTAGCGATTGGCCTCGGCAATCAGGTCCCAGACCGCGCCGAGCGCCTCTTGCGGATTGAAGGCGTCCATGGCGGCGGTGAGCCGGGGGCCCATCCGGCGCCCGGCCTCGATGACGGCGGCGTCTGCCGGGTCTTCTGCGCCCGGTTCGGGGACGACGGAATCGAAGTAGCGGCCCACCATTCCGCACACGCGGCTGAGAAGGTTGCCGAGCTGGTCGGCAAGGTCGGAGTTGTGAGCGCGGATGAAAGATTCCATGGTGAAGTCACCGTCGTCGGTGGGAGGGACTCTGCGCAAAAGGAAATAGCGGAGCGCGTCGATCCCGTAGGTCGAAGCCAGCTCGACCGGGTCGACGACGTTGCCCAGCGTCTTG
>JBOGWH010000400.1:0-2021 GCA_050692975.1 Actinomycetota bacterium
GGTCTCCCCATCGGGTCCCCTGGCCGAAATTGCGAGGATCGCGCCCTGAGGGTCAAAGAAGGCGATGAAGTCCGACGAGTCGAAGGCGCCTCCGGGACTCTGGAGGCGCTGGGCGGTGGGGTCGAGCACGGGGTCGCGCGCGGCCACCGCCGTCCTCACCGACTCCAGCTCGGCCAGCTGGCGAGCACGGGAGACGGACTCGTCCACCTGCTCGTTGATGAGGCGCCTTTGAATCTCACCGTCTCGGCCGGCCCGCCGAAGGGCCTCGGCGGTGATGTTCGCCGCGAATAGCTGACTGGTCGCTCCCGAGATCGCGAGCACCACAACGAGCAGCAGAAGCACGAAGATCGCGATAAACCGGGCCTGGATAGAAGAGCGGATCGCTTCATAAAGCCATACGCCGGCGGCCACTCCCCCGAGGAGCCGGACCGCGTGGAAAATCCACCACAGCGACTCCTGCGACGACTCGTGGATCGAGGGCGCCAGGAAGGCCGTCGCTTCGGTTGCGGCCAGCAGCCCCACCGAGACGAACAGCCAGGTATACCTGCCCGGACGGGTCCCGAGCGCCGCCAGAAGGCCGGCTATCAACAGCACGTACCCTGCCGCCCTGAGGGAAATAGTGATCGCGTTTGGCTCGGCGATGATTTCGGCCCCGTGCAGTGTCTCTCCGACGCCTACGAGCAACCATCCCAGGCCGAACGCCGAACGCGCCGGGGAACCGGCGGGCACAAACTCCGGGCGCGCCAGGGCCACCCAGAACCCGGCAAATGCGGCTATGGCCGGGACGAACGTCGATATGAAATGAAAAGAGACCGCGACGGAATTCATGCGCGATCAAGCCTACGCCCGGTTGGCCTCACCTCTCGTATCTCGGCAATCCGTCGTGGAAGCTTTAGCGTTCCCGGATGATTCTTACCAGCGCGTTAGCCTATCTGCCGTACCGCACTCTGGAGCGGGCGTTAGCTGCATCCTCGCGGTGATCTCGTCTTCTTTCAGCGATGTTCAGACGTGCTTCCCGTAACTCCTTCCAAAGTGACAGATGTAAGTTTCGGTATCGCGATTTGTGATACAGTTGCCCATGTGAGCAAGAGGGCCATTTCCGTGAGACTCGACGAAGAGGCGGAGCGAGCGCTTTCACAGCTCCAAGCCACGGGCCTTCGGAAGTCCGATGCCATACGGAAGGCGCTCGTGGAGGCTGCAGAACGCGGGAGCAAAGGTCTCTCCTTGGCCAAGGAGGCCGCTGCCCTCGAAGCAGACGAGCGAGATCGTGATGAGATGCGCCGGGTCGCTGAGCTGATGGAGGAGCTCCGTGCTCCGAGGTGACGTCTATGTCTTGCGGGCTGGGAGAGCGATAGGGCACGAGCAATCAGGGAACCGTTATGGAGTTGTCGTTCAGGCCAACGAAATGCTGCCTCGCTCGGTAGTTATTGTCGCCCCCACCTCGCGGAGCGCTCGGCCTGCCTCTTTCCGACCGGAGATAGAAATCCACGACGAATCGACGCTGGTTTTAGTGGAGCAGATCGGAGCAGTGGACATAAGCCGCCTGGGAGACCTAGTAGGCCATGCGACGCATCAACAGATGTGGGGAATTGACGAAGCCCTCAAAACCGTTCTGGCCCTTCGATAACGAGCGGCGAACACCATGTTGCCCCCCCGCCAATCCGGAGAGGACTCGTCGCTAACGTCGAACCTCGCGTGACCGAGGCTATGTTCATGCGAGGCCAGGGTAAGGCCCGTCTCGATAGGGTACGGACGAGCCGTGAACTTCTTTTGGCCGGACGGCCTTTGATCTCGGTGAAGATCAGCTGAGAGCGCGCCAGACGGGGCCGGTCGAGGACTAGATCTATGGCGGGGCCCCTTCGCCGGCAAAGCTTGACCGGAACTTCCTCGACTACCTGGGGCTTTTCCGGCCAGGGACCCTCCAGAGGGTGACAGTAAACTCGGCTCGTCAACGGCCATCGGTCCCTCGCCTTGAGAGCCAGCCCTCCCTCAATCGGCACCCGGATCAGATAGGGCAGGCT
>JBOGWH010000401.1:0-1136 GCA_050692975.1 Actinomycetota bacterium
GTCGGTGGGAGATGAGTTTGCCGGAGTAAAGCTGGTGAACTCCCACGCAAAGAACCCCTCCCGGGGCCTGCCGACGGTGGTCGGAACCTACCTGCTGTTTTCCCAGGAGACGGGAATGCCTCTCGCGCTGATCGCCGGAACGGCGTTGACGGCAATCCGCACCGGAGCGGGGGCCGCCGTCGCCACGAAGTGGCTGGCGCCCAAGGGGTCCTCAACCCTCGGCCTGGTCGGCACCGGCGTTCAGGCGCGTTACCAGCTCATGGCCATCAATGAGGTTCTGGAGCTGAAGACCGTAAGGGCGTGGGCCCCCCAGCAGGACACCGCCCGGCGGGACGCGTTCATCGCCGACATGAAGCAGCTCTACCCCGGCCTCGAAATCGTCCCCGCCGAGACGGTCGAGGAGGCCGTGGACGTGGACGTCATTTGCACCACCACCCCTTCCCACACCCCGATAGTCCCCGACCTGTCAATCAAGCACAGCACCCACATAAACGCGGTCGGCGCCGATGCCCCCGGTAAGCAGGAGCTCGATTCCAACCTGCTCGGCCGGGCCAGGGTTATCGTCGACGAGCTGCATCAGTCGGTCACCGGCGGTGAGATCAACGTGCCCATCGCCCGGGGAGAGTACGATGCCGGCCAGATAATCGGCAGCCTCGGCGACGTGATCGCCGGCAACGTGTGGGGCCGCAGCGCCGACGCTCAGATCACAATCTTCGATTCGACCGGTCTCGCCATCCAGGACATTGCGGCCGCCACCGTCGTCTACCGGAAGTCCCTGGATTCCCATACCGGCTCGACGATCGAGTTGTAGGGATTGGCGCCTCCGGCCCCGCAGGCCCTGCCGCGCTGGCGGCTCGACTCCGTTTTCCCGGCCCTCGATTCGGCCGAGTTTCAGGCCGGGTTCGATGAGGTGTCCGCCGGCATCCGGCGTTTCTGCAGCCTGGTGGAAAAGGCCCCGGCGGAGGGCGGGCAAACCGTCTCCTGGCTCGAAAAAGCCCTGGAGGAGTTGAACGATCTCGAAGAAAAGCTAACCAGCGTCAACGCTTACCTGTACGCGCTCACGACGACGGACGCCCGCCTCGAGGCGGCCCAGACCAGGCAGTCCGAGCTGCAAATCCATCTGGCAGAGATGACCA
>JBOGWH010000402.1:0-1302 GCA_050692975.1 Actinomycetota bacterium
ATTTTAGGGTCCCCCGGAAAAAGGGGGCCTGTAGGCGTAAATCGTGCCCGCATCGTGCCTGAGCGCCTTTGGTCAAAATCGGCTCAAAACGGGCCCCTGAGATGCCCTGAGAGCCGCGATATCGGCCGGGTTGAACCCATTACCCCAGCTTTCTTCGCGTCTTGTACGCTTCCCACTATGCAGGCCCTATCCCTGGAATTCCTCGCCGCCCTGGGGGCCGCTATCGCCGCTAAGAGGGACTACCAGAAGTTCTTCGACCGTCTGCACCGCCTCAAGCTCGCCCCCCGCGGTCCGGCTGTCGTCGCCAGCATTGACGGGGAGATTCTCCTCGACGATTTCCCTTGCTTCGAGCTGCTCTCCGATACCGCCGACGACCCCCCGCCGGCTCCCGGCTACCTGGAGTTTCTGAATAAGCCCACCGTGTCCAACTGGCCTCCTCGGGGCCGAATTAGCCGCTACCGGCGAGCTGTTGGCTGAGATGAATCTGCACGCTGGGCGCCCTGGAGAAAATGGTTCCACGCTGGAACCATTAGGAATCCTCAAGAAGCAATCCCATCGGTGGCAACGTATAGCCGGCATCCCCGCGTAGAATTCCCACCGTGAGACTCTGCGCAGTCTGCCGGGACGGCCCCGTCCACCGGGGGAGCCGATGCTGTAGCTGCTATCTGTACCATCGCCGTCACGGCAGGGACCGCAGCCCCGACGAGCTCGAGGCCAGAGACGACCCTAGGGGCCCTACTCAAAAGATGCTGGATGATCGTTATGAGGGCTTCCTTCGCCGCTATGGGTTCCTTGAGTAGGCCCCGGCATCCTTGCGGAGTTTGCGGAGGGCTCGCTGTCTGGAAGTGCCCTCTGGGTATTCCTTAATATTATTAAGGTTTTCTCCCCTCTTGGGCCTGCCTCTTGGGTTCTGAGTTGCCTCGTGTCGATCAAGTTCAGGCAGTCGGGGGCAGCTTTGGATTGTCGAACGCCGTAGAATTGACACCCTAGGTTTTCCCTTCCCCGAAAGTGAACACCTCAGAAGAACAGAGCCCCGGCGAAGTCACAGGCCGCCCGGGGCTTTGTCTTTATAGCGGCTATCCCTTTTTCGCTATGGGCCGTTGACACGCCGTTGACACAAGAGAAAATTAAATGTGCCTGAGATTTCCTGAGATTTCGTGAGGTTTTCTACGCACATTTACGCACATTTCACGCCTGCTCCAGACGCTTTCACACGGCAGAGGCCACAGGTTCAATCCCTGTCGCGCCCTCGATGGATTGGCTTGATGGCCTCCCACGATCGATGTGAACGGAGGATTCATC
>JBOGWH010000403.1:0-1635 GCA_050692975.1 Actinomycetota bacterium
GGGCGGGGGCGTGCGGGGGGTCGCTCAGCTTCTTCATGCGCGCTGGTTTAAGCGGCGCTGCGCCTGTTTCCTGTGGTGCGCCGTCCGGTTGCCCTCGTCCCGGAGGCCCGGCGGGACGTGCCCGACGCGGTGCGACTCGTCGAGCGGGTGCCGGTGGAGCGGGTGCCGGTGGAGCGGGTGCCGGTGGAACGTGAGGCCGTCGAGCGCGGGCCTTTGGACCGCGAACCCGTCGACCGGGTGCCCGTCGAGCGACTCGTGGTGGTGCGGCTCGATGCCCTCCTGCCCGACGTGCCGGCTGTCGAGCCCGCCGCGCGGGTGGTTCGACGTGCGGCAGTGCGGCCCTTCCGAGCAGTCTTTTCCCCGGCTTTCTTCGTCTTCTCGGCCAGCTTGCCGGCCACTTTGGCTACCGGCCCCGCCGGGATCGCCCCTGCCAGCTGCCGGGTCCCTTCGGCGACGGTCTTTCCCGCCTCGTTGGCCCGGGCCCGGATCTTCTTGGCGGTGGGCTTGAGGGCTTTGGTTTCCTTATCGCTGAGTTTCACCAGCATCCCGGCCGCGAAGCCGGCTCCGGCTGAAGCCAGGGCGAGAAGCGCCGGGTCTTCCTTGATGTTTCTACCGGCCTTGCGTACCGTCTTGCCCGATTCGGCAAGAGGACGCAGCTTGCCGCCGGACCGCTGATTGCTTGAGGTTCTTTCGATTGTTGGGCTCATAAGCTTTTCCTTTCCTCTCCGCAACGGAGCCAGCGCCTGCTGTTTCTTTTCATCGATGATCTCCCTGGCGACCGCCGTTCTCGTTGACTGTGGCCTTGATGACCCGGGAGGCCCCGAATCCCACTGCAAACAGCCCGGCGGCAACGAGCCAAGGCTGCTGTTTCGCGAGGCGCTTGAGGTCGTCGCTCAGCTGGTCGAAGTCCGTCGACTGAATGTAGCGGGCAGCGTCTTCAATCTTTGCGCTTGCCTGTTCGGCCAGGCCTGCGACCATCGTGCTGGAGCCCTGGTCACGCAGAGTCTCCGCCGCTTGTCTGAGGTCCGATGCGAGCGAGAAAGCCTGCATTCCAAACTGGGACGTACGATTTTCGAACTGGCCCTTGACCGCCCCGCGAGCGATGGGCTGTGCTTCCTCCTGAAACCGCACTCTTCCGGTGCGCTGACGGGGCTGCCGGTAGCCGCTCGATTCCTGAAAGTCCTCTCCCTGCCACTGCGCAGTCTGATCGCCGGCGGCCTCGGACTGAAAACCGCCCTCCTGGTACCCGTTTCCCGATTCCCGGGTAGTGCTCGCCATAGGCGCTCCTTTCTCGTCTTTTCCTGGGAGCCGGCTCATGCCGGCCGCGTCCCCTTTGGTTCCACCTTGCATTTACCCAGAGGACAGGGAAAGTAAAAGCGCGCGCGGATCAGCTCCAGGCCAGCCGAAGGGCGCTGGCCACTCCGGCGATGATGCAATAGGCGGCGAAGGCGCCGAGGCCTCTGCGCTGCAAGTAACCGATCAGCCCGGCAACCGCGAGGTATCCGGAAACCGCCGATGCGATGAAGCCCACAGCGAGGGCGGCGCCCCCGGCGGATCCCCCGCTCAGCTTGGGAAGCTCGAAGATCACCGCCCCGGCCAGGATGGGAATCGCAACGAGGAACGAAAATCTTGCGG
>JBOGWH010000404.1:0-1856 GCA_050692975.1 Actinomycetota bacterium
AGGCGGGGGGGGCCAAGAAGCTGGCCTGGCCCACCACCGGCAGCGTGACATCCGCATACGGGGTCCGGACCCATCCCGTCTTCGGCGACAGCCGGATGCATACCGGGATCGACATCAGCGCTCCGAGCGGCCAGACGGTCATCGCCGCCGAGTCGGGTACCGTGGTGTTCACCGGCGCCTACGGGGGCTACGGGAACACCGTGGTCGTCGATCACGGCAACGCGCTGGCTACGCTTTACGCTCATCTTTCATCGATCGGCGTCTCCAACGGGGCGACGGTCCAGCGAAGCTCCCGGGTCGGGGCGGTAGGCTGTACCGGATACTGCACCGGCCCCCATCTGCACTTCGAGACCCGCATCAACGGGGAGCCCCGCAACCCGATGGAGTTCTTCTAGCCACAGAGCCCGGGGGGCCTCCGGTACAGTCCCGTGGCTGATTCCGAGGAAGCAATTGGGCAAGAAGAAAAAGGCAACGGCGCCGGGGGGCAATAAAGTCGCGGCGGCGAATCCCAAGGCGCGCCACGACTACTCGATCCTGGACTCCTTCGAGGCCGGGATCGCCCTGACGGGCAGCGAGGTGAAATCACTGCGCGAGGGACGCGCCTCGCTGAAGGAAGCGTTTGCGATCATCAAGGACAACGAGGTTTTCCTCCTCGGCATGCATATCCCGCCGTATGCTCAGGCCGGCTACTCGCAACATGAGCCGACCCGCAGACGCAAGCTGCTCTTGCACCGCGAGGAGATATCCAGGCTGCTCAGCAAGACATCCGAACAGGGTCTGACCCTGGTGCCGCTGAAGTGCTACTTCAACAAGCGCGGGTTGGCCAAAATCGAGCTGGGGGTGGCCAAGGGCAAGAAAAAGTACGACCGCCGCCAGGACCTCAAGTCGAGGGACGCCAAGCTCGACATCGACCGGGCACTGACCCGCCGGGTTTAACCCGATTGCCTTTGGCGATATTGCGCAGTGCGGGGCTTGCTGGGAGAATCGGACGGTCGGCAGCGAAGGGGGCAGGCATGAGCATTGTTTCCAGAGGTTTCAAGGGCAGGCGCAGCGATGGGGACTCCGGGCGGGTCCCCCCCGGTCAGTACCTCACCGGCGACTTTCCGGTTCTCACCGCGGGGCCCACCCCCGGAGTCGATCTCGAAGAATGGAGCCTGGTCCTCGACGGTGAGATCGACCAGCCAAGGCGCTGGAGCTGGGATGACTTCCTGAAGCTGCCGGCCGAGGCATTCACCTGCGACATTCATTGCGTCACGAAATGGTCCAAGCTCGACACCGCCTGGGAGGGGGTCTCCCTGGACGTAATCCTGGATGGAGTCGATACCGCCGCCGAGTACCTGATCGCGCAGTCCTGGGGCGGATACACGACCAATCTTCCCCTCGAGGACGTTGTTGATCGCAAGGCGTGGATCGCCTACAGGTACGGCGGTGAGCCGCTTGACCCCGAGCATGGGGGCCCGGCCCGGCTGCTGGTGCCCCATCTGTATCTCTGGAAGAGCGCCAAGTGGATCCGGCGCCTCACTCTCGTCGCCGAGGACAGCCCCGGCTTCTGGGAGTCCAACGGCTACCACAACCGCGGGGACCCCTGGAAGGAAGAGCGTTATTGGGGCGACTGACCTGGGCTCCCGCCGAGGTGGTCGGCAAAACGCACGAAACCGACCGAGTGGCGACTCTGGCTCTGAGGGTGCCCGGTTGGCCGGGCCACAGGCCGGGCCAACACATCGACGTCCGGCTCACCGCAGAGGACGGGTACCAGGCCCAGCGCAGCTACAGCCTGGCCTCCGCCCCGGAGGCGGGCGATATCGAAATCACGGTGGAGAAGATCGATGAGGGGGAAGTCTCGCCGTATCTGGTCG
>JBOGWH010000405.1:0-2040 GCA_050692975.1 Actinomycetota bacterium
CGGCTGAAGCGCTCGGCAGACTTCGCGGCCCGAGCGAAGGCGCTGAACGAGCTGGCGGAGGATCTCTCACTGCCCGAGGCCCCTCTGCGGATCGAGTGCTTCGATATCTCCAACCTGGGACCGACCGAGGTCGTCGGCGCCATGGTCGTGTTCGAGGACGGTCTTCCGAAAAAGCCGGACTACCGCAAGTTCAAGATCCGGACGGTCGCCGGCCAGGACGACGTGGGCTCGATGGGAGAGGTCATTTACCGCAGGTTCAGGCAGCTTCAGGAAGCCGGAGCCGCCCCGGCCGACCGCTCGAAGAAGTTCGCCTATCCTCCCGGGCTGGTGGTTGTCGACGGCGGCAAGGGCCAGCTGAACAGGGCGCTGGATGTCATGAGCGAACTGGGAGTCGTCGGCATCCCGGTGGTTGCCCTCGCCAAACGCCTGGAGGAGGTCTTCGTGCCGGGAGAGTCCGAGCCCCGCGTGATCCCGCGAGGATCGGAAGCCCTTTACCTTCTGCAGCGGATCCGCGACGAAGCCCACCGGTTCGCCGTCGGGTACCAGCGCACCAGGCGGGCTAAGACGATGACGGAAAGCGTTCTGGACTCCATGCCGGGAATAGGTCCGGCCCGTCGCAGGCTGCTGCTGCAGCAGTTCGGCTCACCGAAAGGCCTGAGCAAGGCCACGAAGGAAGAGATCGCAAGTGTGCCCGGCATCGGCCGCGACCTGGCCGGGCGAATCTACGAGTTCCTCAAAACCGCCGTCTAGATTGAAATAGAATGGATGCAATGCCCGAAGAGGCGGCCTCCAAACCGCAATTCACCGTCATCACCGGGCTTTCCGGGGCCGGGCGCTCCGAGGCCGCGAAATGCTTCGAGGACCTCGGCTACTTCGTAATCGACAACCTGCCCCCCGCGCTGATCGACAAGATGGCGGAGCTGGTGCTCGTGCCGGGAAGCACGGTCAGGCGCATCGCCCTGGTCGTGGATGTCCGGGGTGGGGAGTTCTTCCCGGAACTCGAAAAATCGCTGGCGCGGCTGGAAGAACTGGGCATCGACCACCGCATCGCCTTCCTGGAGGCTTCCGACGAGACCCTGGTGCGCAGGTTCAACGAAACCCGGCGCCCCCACCCCCTGGCCGAGTTCGAGCGGGTGATCGACGGCATCCGGGAAGAGAGGCGGATTCTCCAGCGTCTGCGCGACCAGGCCGATGTGATCGTCGATACCAGCGAACTCAACGTCCATTCCCTGCGGGACAAGATCAACTCGCTGTTTACCGAGCAGAGGCCGCTGGGTGGGCTCGCGGTCAACGTGATCTCGTTTGGCTACAAGCGCGGACTGCCGCTGGACGCAGACATGATCGTGGACTGCCGCTTCCTCCCGAACCCGCACTGGGTCGACGAGCTTCGTCCGCTGAACGGGACAAACCGGAGGGTGCGCGGTTACGTCCTCAACTCTGAGGGGGCAGCTGGATTTCTGTCCGGTTACCGGGAACTGTTGAACACCACTCTTCCCGGCTTTTCCAGGGAGGGCAGGCACTACCTCACCATTGGAGTGGGCTGCACCGGGGGCAAGCATCGCTCCGTCGTAATCGCCGAGGAGATCGGGCGCTATCTCTCGGCCAAGGGCTATTCGGCCACCGTCGTCCACCGGGACCTCGATCGGGAATAGCCACCTACTGCTGAGGCACCGTAATGCGGATCAAGGCTCCGCCGCTGCGTCCGGCGTCGGCAGCCACCCGTCCTCCCTGGGCCTCGACCAACAGTTTCGCAAGATGCATCCCGATTCCCAGGCCTCCGACCGCTTTCGTGGAGCTGCCATCCAGCTGAAAAAAGGGCTCCCACACGCGGCGGCGGTGGGACCCGGGAATCCCCGGCCCCTCGTCCTCGACTTCCACCGTTAAGGCGCCCCGGCCCGTGTGCGCCCGGAGCGCGATGGTCCCCTCCGGGGCGAATTTCACCGCGTTGTCGACGAAGTTTCCGAGTGCATCGGTCAGATACTCCGCATGCACCCTGGCCCTCAGACGGGGCGGGCTTTATATCTCGACATGGCTCCCTGG
>JBOGWH010000406.1:0-2091 GCA_050692975.1 Actinomycetota bacterium
GAGGTCGCTGCGCTACTTTACCGATCCCCAGGGCGCCTTTTGCCTGCAGGGCCGGTTTGCTCCACAGGCAGGCGCGGGACTGCTGGCGGCGCTTGAGCCGTACAAAAACAAGATCTTTGACGATGCCAAAAGGGCCAAGAGGACCGAAACCCAGGGCGCCTACCTAGCTCACCCGGTTTTTGTCAAGCGTCAGCAGAGGACGAGTGAAGCCAAGCCAACGAAAAGGGGCTTTCGCTGAGCACTCAAAGTGAGGGCTGCAATTTTGTGCTGGAGCATCGATCGGTGTGGTATCCACACCCGCATCCTGATTTGGAATCCGGGCTCAAGGCCCATCTCACCTTCTCGCGGTCCGGGAAATCGGGAGGCTCGGCGTCAAGCTAGGCGCGGAGTCAAGCTCCAAAGCCGAGACGACGTTCTCCGAGCCTCCACGTTTACACGCAGTCAGATGCCCGCTTGCGACCTACTCTCGACCACCTCCTCCCGTTGAAAATATTCACGGATCTGATTACGCTCGCACCAGACGGTCGGGTGACTTCGTGGAACCAAGTTCATTCTTGTTTGAGGCCCCGGCCGTCTTCTTTGTTGTCGAAGAGGAGGTGCCCTTACCCCTCCCAGCCCTGAGATCGGGTCTTTCAGTCGATCTTGCAACCCGGTTTTTGGGTTCACTCGCTCTTTCGACATCTTTTCGGTGAACTTCGAGGTCGTAGCTCTCTCCGGTCTGCATCAGTCGAAACAGCATCCGGTTCATCTTGTTGCCAGCCGCCATCCTGGCAACCTTTGAGGGCTTGCCGTGCGCTCTGCGATCTTCGAGATAGGATCGAAACACCGGGTTGGATGCCACCAGCGCCGAGGTCGTTTTCATCATCGCCGCCCTGCCCCACGAAGAGCCCTCACGAGAGATCGGCAGGTTGGGGTCGCTCGGGCCAGACTGACTGCGAGCCGGATCGGCACCAGCTGCCCGCCAGACCTTTGACGGGTTGTTCCCAAAGCGCGCGGGGTCTCCCACAAACGCCACATACGCCGATGCCGACACCACATTCAGCCCAACCACCGAAGTCAGGTTTGCGCCCTTGGTTCGCTCCAGAGCCTCAGCCTCACCGGCCTCCAAGGATTCGATCTCGGCACAAAGCGCCTGGTAGACGTCGAGATAGCGGGCCAGGAGGTTCAGCCGGGCCCTGATCGGGCCACAGGGAGATAGCGCTGTCCTTGACCTCTCCACAAGCTCCCTGCACTTCGCCTTAGTTGGATTGGCGCCCCTCGCCCGAAGCTTGCGCCTCAGCTCGGAGGGCGAGTATGAGGCGATCCGGCGGGGATCGGGACCGAGGCGCAGCAACGCCATCCCGGTCTCGCGCAGTATGTCGGAGAGGATAGGTTTCACCTCGAGATCCGTGTCCTTGGCGGTAGCCCCCGGCCAGATCAGATCGAGCAGCGAGTGGATCTGATTCCTGAGCGCCGATCGATGCTGTACCAGAGCTTCACGGCCGAGATATGCCACCTGCAAGTCTCCCATTGCATCGGTGGGAAGGAAGGGAGCACGTCCGTGGCCTCTGATGGTGAGCGAGCAGATCGCCGCGGCGTCAAAGTCGTCGGTCTTGAGCCTTGATTTGCCCGCCTCTCCGCGTGCCTTCTTTACGGTCGACGGGTTGTGGCACACGACGTCATATCCATCATCGGTCAGCCTGCCCACGAGAGTCTCGTGGTAATGACCCGCAGATTCGACTCCTACCCTCAGAAACTCTGCACCGACATTGAGCGAGGTCTCATCGAGTAGTCGACGAAGTTTGAGGTAGCCTGCCTCGTCAGCTTTAGCAGTAGTTCCCCCAAGAACCACCCGCCCGGTGAAGTCAGATACAAGTAACCGCCAACTGGCCTTGGCCACATCCACACCGGCGGCCAGACACTGCTCGAGCGGGGTTCGGCCGATACTCTCAAAGAGCGCGAGGCCTTCTGGTCCCGCAATGTGTCCCAATTCCATCGTCTTCAGCCCTTTCTCCACTCACCGTGAGCGGTCGGCTGAAGCTACGACCTTACGGTTTGATGTGGCGGATTTAAGACTGAAGACATATCAGCCGATGCGCTTATTGCGCTGGC
>JBOGWH010000407.1:0-2460 GCA_050692975.1 Actinomycetota bacterium
GCTCAGGAAAAGCAAGAGCTTCTGGAATTAAAGGACGAGGCCGCCGAGCGCACGGTGGAGATCAAGGGCCTGATCGACAAATGGGACGATCAGCCGCCGTTTCGCCCCTGGACCGAGTTGAACCTCGAGCTCGTGGCCGCCCGGCCCAAGGACCCCGTTAATGCCTCCCGGGGTTACGGGTATGTTCACGCGGCCATCTACGATGCGGTGGTTTCCGCTTATCACTGGAAGTCCGAGTACAAGCGCCCTCGTCCCAAGGGGATCAAGACGGCAATCCAGGGGGAGTCGACCCCGTCGTATCCATCGGCCCAAGCCGCAATCGCCGGCGCCGCCTCCCGGGTCATCTCATATTTGTTTCCCGAGCGCCCGGCGGGGTTGCTGGACTCCCTCGCCGAGGAGGCGGCAGAGTCGCGGGTCCAGGCCGGAGTGAGTTATCGCAGCGATGTTGAGGCAGGGCTGGCTCTCGGGCGGGCCGTCGCCGAGAAGGTTATCGCCCGGGCCAAAGCCGACGGCTCCGACGCCAAATGGGACGGCAAGCGCCCCATCGGTCCCCAGTATTACCGGGCCCCCACCGGTTCGACGGCAGAGCCGGTTCAGCCGCTGGCCGGGAGCTGGAAGGCGTGGGTCATGGCCACGGGCAGCCAGTTCCGTCCGCCGCCGCCGCCCGAATACGGATCTGCAAAATTTCTCGAGGAAGCCAAAGAACTCATCGAGATTAAAAACAAGCTGACCGCCGAGCAAAAGCGAATTGCCACCTTCTGGGCCGGCGGCGAGGGCACCTCGCTTCCGCCGGGGGTGTGGAACGAAGTTCTGCTCAGCTATGCGAAGGAAAACGACCTCAGCATTCCCCGTGCGGCGAGAGTCTTTGCTCTGCTCAATGTTTCCATGTCGGACGGGGGAATCGCGGCGTGGGATGCCAAGTACGCGTACTGGAACCCCCGCCCGGAGACGGCCATCGAAGACCTGGGCCTAGAACCCGGATGGAAGCCCTACATCGACACGCCGTTTTTCCCAGCGTACATATCGGGCCACTCAGCGTATTCCGCTGCGGCTGCCGAAGTCATGTCGTACCTCTATCCTGAAGACAAGGGGTTTTTCCAGAAGAAGGCCGCCGAAGCGGGAATATCCCGGCTGTATGGAGGCATCCATTGGCGATCCGACAACGAGCAGGGCCTGGCCGTCGGCCGAAAGGTCGGCGCCCTGGTGGTGCAGCGGGCAAAGCAGGACGGCGCAGGAGACTGACCTTGGCGGCGGGACGTGCCGGCGGCCGCTTGGCGCTTGCATCGGTGCTGATGCTCCTCGGGGCAGGCTGCGGCAACGAGAAAACCCCACCCACTGCGCAGAAAACCCGCCCCGACCCGTTTGAATCGATCAGGGCCAGGAGCGAGTCCCCCAGGCCCAAACAGGCCGGCCCCCGCTGGGAAACCGTGATGAGCAAAAGCGGCAACGGAGACTCGGCCATCGGATTCGAGGTTTCGCAGGAGTCCATCCAGTCACGGGTGCAATACGGCTGCGAGACCGGAGCGATCAAAATCACCACCGAGCCGGCGCCGACCAACAAGAAACCGCTGGCCGAGGAACAGTGCCCCAAGCAGGGCGAAAGCTTCTTCACCCGCAAGGGAAAAATGAAACTGATCGTCACGGCCGGCGGCCCCTGGCAGGTCACCGTCCAGCATCAGGTCACCACCCCGCTGGTCGAGGCCCCGCCGCCGGAGTTGACCGCTCCCGGCGCCCGGCTGGCGGCCCGCGGCGACTTTTACTCGCTGGAGCGCAAATCGAGCGGCAAGGCACTGCTGTACCGCCTGGCCGACGGGCGTCTGGCTTTGCGTCTGGAAGACTTCGACACCTCGGCCAACACCGACCTGTTTGTATGGTTCAGCGATGTGGTGAAGCCCGAGAACAGCAAGCAGGCCGCGGAGTCCCGCTATGACGAGTTTGCCGAGTTGAAATCTACGCTGGGTGACCAGAACTATCTGGTGGACCCCGGCACCTTGAAGAACCTGAAGCCCGATGAGATCAAATCGGTCGTGATCTGGTGCCAGCCGGTGCGGATCGCCTACGCGGCCGCAACCCTGATGCCTCTCTGAGTCTGGTTATGGTGGTCTGCGACCGGCCCGGCGCAAGCCCGCCGAATCCGGCCGGTTTTGAAGCGGTTTCGTGGAGCGACTTCCTGCTCAATGGCCCCCCGCACTGAATGTAATGCGAGGCCCTTGTCCTTGGGAGGCCATTACCCGGCGAAGCCGACTTGGCCAGCCGGGCCATAAAAGCTAGGCGGCCTGGAGTGTGAGTGTTCAGACGGTTTGTAAGCGCGGCCAAAAACGAGGTGTCGGCGAAGATCATCCTAGTGTGCTGCATCAGATATTCCTTTACAATTAGGTTTCAATGTGAAAGACTACGGATATGGCGTGGTCTTCTGCGGCGGCGTTGGAGCTTTCCAGCGATCAGCGCTCGGAATTGGAG
>JBOGWH010000408.1:0-2912 GCA_050692975.1 Actinomycetota bacterium
GGGCAGGCCTTGGCACAGGCGGGCTCCATCCCGTCCTGCAACCGGTCGTAGCAAAGAGTGCACTTCCAGGCTCTCCCGTCGTCCTGCCTGCGGTCGACAACGCCGAAAGGGCAGGCGGCAACGCACATCCCGCAGCCGTTGCAGACGTCGGGCTGGATGAAAACCGAATCGAACTCGGTCCGGATAATCGATCCGGTCGGGCATACCTCCAGGCAGGCGGCGCTGCGGCAGTGTTTGCAGACATCTGACATGAACAGCCATGAGAAATCACCAAGGCCCGTCTTCTGGCCCCCCAGAGGAACCGGGCGTTCTATGAATGAAACGTGCCTCCACGTGGACGAGCCCAGGGCGACGGTATTGTCGTAGGAGAACGAGGTCCAGGAAAACCCATCGTCGGGAAGCTGGTTCCACTGCTTGCAGGCCACCTCGCATGCCTTGCAGCCGATGCAGACACTCGTGTCGGTAAAAAACCCCTTAGCCATCGCGATCCCTTGGGCGGCGGCCCGGCTCGATATTGCCCGTAAGGGCTTTCGACTCCTGGATCGACACGTTCGGATCGCCCACGAATGAGATCAGGTCGTTGGCGGCATCGCCCCGGCTGAGCCCGGAGGATCCCCAGTGATAGGGAAGACCGATCTGGCGCACGGTCCTGCCTCTGATTTTCAGATCGGCCATGCGGGGGGTGACCAGGACCCGGCACTCGATCTGAGACCTCGCGGTGGAAACCGTCGCCCAACCACCGTGGCGCAGTCCCTTCTCGGCGGCCAGCGCCGGTGAGACTTCACAGAACATCTCGGGCTGAAGTTCCGAGAGCCACGGCAGCCACCGGCTCATCCCCCCGGCGGTGTGGTGCTCGGTCAGGCGGTAGGTGGTGATCACATAAGGAAACTTTGGATCCCTGAAGGTCCGGTGGCGCCGGTTGTCCTTTCGCTCGTACCGCAGCCGCGCCGGATTGGCCTGCCTGCGATAAAGCGGATTTCTTACCGGGGACTCCGCGGGCTCGTAATGTGTGGGAAGAGGTCCATCAGCCAGCCCGCCGGGAACGAACAACCATCCCTTGCCGTCGGCCTGAAGAATGAAGGGATCGATCCCGGATAAAGTGGCGGGGCCCTCGGCATCCTCCGGCGGCCGGTAGGTGGGCGGGCGGTCCTTGATGTAATCGGGCTGGTCCTGCCCGGTCCACGCTTGTTGTTCTTCGTCCCACCAGACGTAAGCCTTACGGGCAGACCATGGCCGTCCCTGGGGATCGGCCGACGCCCGGTTGTAGAGGATGCGGCGGTTGGCGGGCCAGGCCCATCCCCATTCCGGCGCCACCCAGGTCTGTTCGGACCAGGGTCTTCGCCGGTCCGCATGGTTGTTCCCCTCTGCAAAGACGCCGCTGTAGATCCACGCGCCGCAGGCAGTGGTGCCGTCCGCCTTCAGATCATTAAAGCTGGCAATCGGTTCGCCACCGTCGGTGCGGTAGCCGTTGATCTCGCGCAGTACGCTCTCGGCATCCGGCTCCTCGTGCGGCCCCCTCAACGGGTAGTCCCAGGTGAGGTCGAGAAGAGGCCGGTCGCGCTCGTTGTTTTTCCCCCGGCACAGTTCCTTCAGTCTGCGACCCAGATGATACAGGAAGTGCAACTCGCTTCGGGCATCCCCCGGAGGGGCCACCGCAGAGCTATGCCACTGGAGCAGCCTTTGCGTGTTGGTGAAGGTCCCGTCTTTCTCGGTATGCGCCGCCGCCGGGAAGAAGAACACTTCGGTGGCGATTTCCCCGGCCCCGCCGTTCTTCCAGAACTCGGCCGTTTCGGTAAGAACCAGGTCACGCACCACAAGCCACTTCAGCTTCGACAGCCCCTTTCGCTGAAGCGGCCCGTTCATCGACCCGACCACCGGATTTTCTCCCATCACGAGGTATCCGTCGATCTTCCCGTCGGCCATGGCCGTGACGGTCGGCATATGAGAATGGTCGCCGGTCAACCGCGGCAGATACCCGTAAGCCCAGTCGTTTTCCTCGGTCGCGGCGTCTGCGAACCATGCCTTCAGCAGGCTGACGATGTATTTCGGGAACTCTCCCCACCATCCGGAACCGGAACGGTTGTAGCCGACGTAATTGCCGAAGTCGGTGTCGGTGGAAGCTTTGGGCATCGGGAGATACCCGGGCAGCAGATCATAGAGAGTAGGGATGTCGGTGGATCCCTGAATCGACGCATGGCCCCGCAAGGCCAGAATGCCGCCGCCCGGCCGGCCCATGTTGCCGAGCAATAGTTGGATAATCGCTGCAGTGCGGATGTACTGCACCCCCACCGTGTGCTGGGTCCACCCGACCGAATAGCAAATCGCCGAGGTTCGCTCCCGGCCCGAGTTCTCGCAAAGCGCTTCCGCAACCTCCAGAAAAAGCTCCTTGGAGCAACCGCACACCTCCTGAACCATCTCCGGCGTATAGCGCCTGAAATGCTTCTTCAGGATCTGAAAGACGCAGTGCGGATCCTGCAGCGTAGGGTCGAAGTCCTCCGGGCGGGTGTCGATCCGGCGGTCACTCTCGGCCTCGCCCGGGAACATCTCCCTGTTTCCGGCGGCCGGACTGACTGATCCCCCCCGGTACTGCCAGGTACCGATGTCGTACTGCTGCTTTTCCTCATTCCAGCCCGAGAACATTCCGTCGAGGTCCTCGGTGTCTGCAAATCCCTCGACTATCAATGCCGCGGCGTTTGTGTAGTTGACGACGTACTCTTTGAACCAGCGGTCCTTGTCGATGATGTAGTTGACGATCCCGCCGAGAAAGGCAATGTCGCTGCCGGCGCGGATCGGAACATGAAGATCACACACCGCGCTGGTGCGGGTGAATCTTGGGTCTACGTGGATCAGTTTCGCCCCGCGCCTTTTCGCTTCCATCGGCCATCGAAACCCGACCGGATGACACTCGGCCA
>JBOGWH010000409.1:0-6021 GCA_050692975.1 Actinomycetota bacterium
CCCGGAGCCCTTCTCCGGTCCTTTCCGCCTCATCAACACGACGAACGGCGGGCCACGGATCCGACAGGCTTTTCGAGTTTTTTCAGAAACCTTTTCCAGGGGTAGGCTGGAAGGGTGGCTGATCCGATCTGCACCCATTTGGACCAGGTAAGGGACGTGCAACCGGGGGCGGCCGGATGCGGCGAATGTCTGAAGACGGGCGATTCCTGGGTAAATCTCAGGATGTGCATGTCCTGCGGGAACATCGGGTGCTGCAACGACTCCAAAAACCGGCATGCCATGAAGCACTTTCAAGCGACCGAACATCCCATCGTCCAGTCGTATGAGCCCGGCCAGGACTGGTGGTGGTGCTGGGTTGACGAGGCCACTTTCGAGGTTGAGGGCGCGCCCAGCTACTCCCATCCCTGAGTCCCGTCCGCCCGAGTATTATTCGGCCAGACCGGGGATAAGGAGGTCTGGGTTTCCATGAGTCAACCAGTAAAGATCGGGATTGCAGGGACCGGTTTCGGCCGGAAGGTTGCCCTGCCCGTTTACTCTGAGCTCGATGAGTTCGAGCCGGTCGCTTGCTGGTCACGGACGCCGGAAAAGGCCGAGAAGATGGCATCGGAAGCCGGAATCCCGCTGGCCACATCCGACTTCGATGAGTTTCTTGAGGCCCCCGGCCTGGAGGCGGTTCACGTCGCCACCCCGGTGGCCACCCACCTGGAGTTCGCGACCCGAGCCGCCGCGCGGGGCCTGCACGTCCTCTGTGAGAAACCGTTGGCCGAGAATCTTGATTCCGCCCGCAAGATTGCCGCCGCCATCAGGGACGCCGGAGTCGTCGGCCAGGCCGGCTTCGGCCTGCGGATGAAACAGACCCGGGCCGGAGTGATCAAACGAGCCCGCGAAACGGTCGGGCGGCCCCGGATGGCGATGGTCTCTCTGGTGCACAACGATCACGCCACGCCCGAATCCCGCCCGTGGACCTGGGTGCACGACGAGAAGATGGCCGGGGGCCGCATGCAGGGCTACGGCGTCCACGACCTCGACCTGCTGCTTCAGATCTTCCCGGAGGTCGAGTCGGTCGCCGCGGCCACCGACACCGGCGTGCCCAAGCGCATCGGCAATGACGGACAGATGCACCCCGTGACCACCGAGGACGCCTACTCGATCATCATGCGCTTCAAGGGCGGAGGCATTGCAGTCGTCAACCTGGTGGCGACGGCCAGGCACCCGCGCAAGGACCTGATCGAGATATACGGAGATGAAGGATCGGTCCGGCTGGACACCGATTACCGTCTTTGGTGGGGTAAGGCCGGCGAAGAGATGCATAGCGAGGGGCCTCTGTCCAACAGCTCTACCGATGGGTTCAAGGCCGTGGCGCTGAACTTCTACGGCGCGATCCGGGAGGGCAAGCCTGCGGATCCTTCCCTGGAAGAAGCGCTGGCCGTTCAGTCGGTCTTCGACGCCGCGCATCTGGCGAACCAGCAGGGGCGATGGGTGCAGCCCGCCGCGGTCACGGAGGACCCAGGGCAATGAAATGCCGGGTCGGGAGTGCCCTGGTAATTGCCTCCCCAACGACCGCGGTCACGGAGGCCCGGCAATGAAATACCTGTTGGCCAACTGGAAGATGTTCACCACGGTGCCCGAGGCGCTGACTCTATTCACAGAAATCCAGGAGGGCCTGCAGGAGCGCGTCTCGCAAGAACGGGCCGTGCCGACGCCGATCATCTGTCCTCCCTTTCTCTCCCTGGTGGACATTCGGGCCATCGCCGATCATGGCCTCCTTCGTCTGGGGGCCCAGAACTGCCACTGGGAATCCGACGGCCCTCATACCGGCGAGATCTCGCCGAGGATGCTGAAAGATGTGGCCGACTACGTCTTGATCGGCCACAGCGAGAGGCGGGCCGCCGGAGAAACCGACGACCAGATTTCCCGGAAGGTGGCCGCAGCCGCTGAGGCGGGGCTCGTCCCGGTTCTGTTCGTCGGCGAGGACGAGCAGACCGAAGAGGCGGTTTTTGAAACGGAAAGACGCCTGAAAGAGGGCCTGTCCAGGCTTGACGTCCGCCGCCACAACTTTCTGATCGTGTACGAGCCGACCTGGTGCATCGGAGCCGACCGGCCGGCCGAGGCCGATCACGTCGCCGAAGTCGCCGGCCACATCAAGTCCCGGCTCGTGCAGATGGGGGTCGAGAAACCGGAGGTGATTTACGGCGGTACGGTCACAGAGAACAACGTGGAGAGGTTCGCGGCACTTGAGGCGCTCGACGGGGTAGGGGCGACCCGGGCGAGCCTGGACGCCTCGAAGTTTCTCGACATGGCCGACCGCGTGGCGGGGGTCGCTTGAGTTCTCGACATGGCCGACCGCGTGGCGGGGGTTGCCCGACATGTTGGGTGCGGGGGTTTTCAGGGGGCCGCGTCCGGAAGGAGCTGGGAGGGGCGCAGGCCTCTTTGAACCACGGGGCGGCCGCCGCACGGGTTCGGTTTACCGGGGCCTGCCTGACATGTGGGCTGCGGCGGCTTGCCGGGGGGCGTATGAGGAAATCTTGACAAAACCGATTGCCAACGTGAAGGAGCCTTAAGAATGGGATCAAATTCGACCAGGATGCTGGAGCTGGGCACCCCACTGCCGGAATTTTCTCTTCCCGACGCCGACGGGAAGATGCACAGCTCTTCGGACTACGACTCGGCGCCGGGCCTGCTCGTCATGTTTGTGTGCAACCACTGCCCTTACGTCCAGTTTATTGCGGAGAAGCTGGCCGAGGTCACCGCCGAATTTCTTGAAAAGGGGCTGGCGGTGGTGGGCATCAACAGCAATGCCGCCACCGATCCAGACGACGCCCCGGAGAAGATGAAGGACGAGATTAAATCCCGCGGGTACAAGTTTCCATACCTCATCGACGAAGACCAGAGTGTGGCGAAAACCTATATGGCCCAGGCAACTCCGGAGTTTTTCCTGTTCGACAAGGACCGCAAGCTCGTTTACCACGGCCAATTCGACCACGCCCGTCCACGGCGCAACGTCCCGGTAACGGGGGAGCACTTGAAGGAGGCCGTCGATCAGGTACTGGGAGGGAAGCCGGTGCCGGAGAAACAGATTCCGGGCAGCGGCTGCGGCATCGTGTGGGAGACCGGCAAGGAGCCGGCCTACCTGACGGGCTGAGACCCTCGGCAGCGGTGGTATAAGAACGGAACTTGGGGCCGAAGGCAGCAGATGCAATCGGTTGGGATTCAGCCCGATATCTGTACCACCATCGCACTTGTCCGAAGGGCATTGACACCTCCGTCCTGGGGTCGCCCGGGGTTATAGACGTGACAGGAACGAGCGACAGGAGGAAACGTTGAGGATAGTTCGATTGTCATGGGCCGGTGTCAAGGTCAGCGGGAGCGGTGGGACGGCGCTCATCGACGCCTTGGGAGAAGTCTCACCTGTGGAGCAGTACATGGGGAAGCCGGTAAAGCCGCTCGTGCCCGTTGCCGAACCCCACTCGGTCGATGCGGCTCTGGTGACGCACTTGCATCCTGACCACTGGGATCCGGCCACGCTGACGGACTGCCTCGTAAATGACGCCCCCGTTTTATGCCCCCCTTCTTTGGTGAGTGACGTTGAGGGGGCGAGTCTGCGTGCGGTCGCTATGCCTGTTGGTAAAAGCACGGAAGTTGCCGGGTTCACTGTGGAGGCGGTTCCCGCCGTAGGAGGCTTAGGCGAAGAACAAGTGTCCTACGTCGTGTCCGAGGAAGATCATAAGATCCTTCACTGCGGCGATACCTTGTGGCACGGCTATTGGTGGGAGATCGCTGCGAAGGGCCCATTTACCATGGTCTTCTTGCCGATCAACGGAGTGATGATAGGTGGCTCTTACGCCACCGGGATACCGGCGGCGCTCACTCCCCAGCAAGCGGCCGCTGCTGCTTCGATACTGAAGCCGGGAACTGTGTGTCCCATCCACTACGGCCTCTTCAATTTCCCCCCCTACTACACCGAACATCCAGACGCGGAGCAGGAGCTTCTGCGAGAAGCCAAAGACCGTGATGTGTCGATTGTGCTAATGCGGGATGGTGAGTCCACCGAACTCGGTGAGGAGAGAGGTAAGGGGACCGTCACGCAAAGCCTGGGAGATGCGCCAGGGTGATTAGCAGCTGCGGGAAGTTCGTACTTCCTGATTTCAGATACTTATGCTTCTGGGCGCCGGCAAGCTCATTAAGGACATCGAAAAAGAGCTTTCAATCAGCCATTTGACGATCACGGTTCACATCAATCGGATCATTAAGAAAGCCGGTGCCCGCTCGCACGCGGAAGTGCTGGCCATGGCCCCGGCGGCGGGAATCATCCAGACCTAGCCGCCGGACTCCAGGAGTTGCTTTCAGCCGGGTCAGCTACCTCAACGCTCACGGGCTGCCCTTCTCTTCAGTGAGTCGGCGCAAATAACCTGCGGAGCCGAATCAACTCCCGGCCATCGTTGCCGCTCCGGCGGGCTCAAATAGATTAAGGCCTCGGGGCCGCTAAGCTCGATCTGATGGCATTCGTTCTGTTTCTTTTCTTCCTCGTGCTTCCTGTCGCGGAACTGGCGGTGCTCATACAGGTTGGTAGACAGATAGGCGTGTTCTCGACCATCGGGCTTCTAATACTGGTCAGCATCATCGGCGCCTGGCTCGCCAAGCGCGAGGGCCTGGCGGCCTGGAAGCGCTACCAGGCCGCGATCGCAAGGGGGGAGCCTCCCACATCCGAGATCGCCGACGGCTTTTTAATCCTCTTCGGCGGTGCTCTGCTGCTGACTCCCGGCTTCATTACCGACTTACTTGGCCTGGTGGTGCTTCTCCCACCTACCCGCCTGGTGGTGAAGAGGAGCCTCAGACGTGCCGGAGGATGGCTTTTCCTTCGGCGATTCGGAGTTTTCCGCCCCTAAAGTCTTGGCCGGTAAAGGTTTTCCATATCGCCGGGAAACTGAGGCGCAGGCATACTTGCGCCGGGCAAAAGGCCGGTTCGGACGGCTGAGGATTCGCTGATCTAATACGGCCCCGATTGGTCTTCGGCCATCAGCGCCCAGGCCCAGCCTTCTGCATCGGAAGAGCATGCAAGTCCCAGGTGCCAGCCGTGGGCCGGGCGGTCAGGTTTTTCGAAGGCGAACCACCTTACCGCCTCGATTTCTCTCCTGTGCTCTTCCGGATCCATCGGCCACGGCAGGTCACAGGTCTGAGCCAACGCCCACCATGCCGCGAACCTGCCGTAGGCGGCGCCCCGCCGGCGTCCGTGGGCTCCGCCGCCGGCGGCGGCCCATGCCATCATCTCCAGGGCCTTGGCAAGGTCGATCCCGGTAACGCCGGCGGCAGGCTCCAGCGCCCCGATCGCCTCAAGAGCGCCGCTTTCCACGACCACCGCTTCCGCCGTGCCCCCCGACTCCTCGGTCCACGGCCGCACAAGGTCCAAAAGCGCGGCCTCAAGCTCCGCGTCTTCCGTCATCTCCCCGACCTCCGTCATCTCCCCGACCTCCGTCATCTCCCCGCTTCCCGGCGCGGCCGCTTCGCCGCCGGAAGGGACCTGTGGCTCTTCGACCTCGACGTGGTTCTTGGTGTACCGGGCCAGGCGGTAGGCAGGCTCAAGTCCGACCAACTTCCACGGAACCTCCTGCTCAGAGGCTTCGGCCTGATCGGCAAGGTCCTCGCCGCGCACGGCCCTCTCGGCCGCCACCTGCATCCTCACGTGTTCGCTCGGAAGATGGGGGGCTATGTCGTGAAAGAAATGCACCGAGGCGGCAACTTCAGAAAGCGGCCCCGGTGCAAAGCGCCCCGAGCCGGAAACTACGAGAGGCCCGCCGAGTTCCGGGGGGCCCTCGAGCACCACTCGGTAGGCAATGTGCTCCGCGATCGGCCACAGTTGCTTGCCGCGCTGTTCAACCGCGTGGTCGCACATCTCCCTCAAGTTGAGAAGGTCCTCGAACTCGCGCCGCTCGCACAGCCTGTCTACCTCCCGGAGGAGCCGGTTGAGGTCGCCGGCCTCAACCAGGTCGTTGAAGTCTCGTCTCACATTGTCCCTTGACATCC
>JBOGWH010000410.1:0-1717 GCA_050692975.1 Actinomycetota bacterium
GCCACGGCCGTGGTGGGGCGGGGGGAGCCGGACCGGCGATGACCGGCGGCAGCGAGGCCAAGCAGTTCCCCAACATCGAGGACCACATCAAGTTCGTGACCGAAGGTTCCAAGCCCGGCCAGCCCTACGGGACCTCCGGGCAGGGCACCGGCGGCATGCCGGCCAAGGGCGGCCAGAAACTGACCGACGATCAAGTCCGCAAGGTCGTCGAATACGAAAGGACTCTGTAAGTGGATCCCGTTTTCATCAAAGGACTGGCCTCCTTCCTGGTCATGGTGGTGGTCTTCGTGGGAAGCGGCTGGCTGCTTTTGTCGATGATCCTGGGAGTTCGGCTCGGCTACTTCGTGATGGCTTCCTGTTTCTTCGGAGTGATGATGCTGGTGGCTGCAATCTGGTTTGCCACCGGTCTGGGGCCAAAAGGCGATGACGGGTTCTGGGGCGACCTCGGGGAGGAGACCGCATGGCATTCTCTGGCGGCTGGACCGGATCTGGGTGAAGTCGATTCCGAATTCGGCGAGTACGACATTTCCGATTTCCCCGGCGGCGAGTGGAAAGAAACTTCCGAGGAGGCCGCACTCGCCGACGTCGATGACATCTCCACCGAACTTGCCAACGCCAAGCCTTCCCTCGAGGCGATCGTCAACGACGCCGTTAGTGAAATTGAGGCCAAGCGGGAGGAAGCCAAGGAGCACATGACCGGCGAAATCTCACTCAAGGCCGATGAGTTCGAGATCACCGAGGTGCGGATGAAGGAGATGAACGTCAAGGGCAAGCCGTCTGTTGTGGCGGTGGGCATGGCCGTTCCGTCGGCGGAGGTAGCCAGCGGAAACCTCGGTGGGGCCGCCGAAGGAGAAGTCACCAAGTTTTTGGCCAACGTGGGCGACACCCTTTCTCCCGGAACGCCCGTAATGGAAATCAAGGCCGCCAAGGCTGAGGCCGAGGCCGAGGGCGAAAGCGAAGAACAGACCGACGCTCCCGCCGGTGGATCCGCGGGGGGCCCCGCTCCCGCCGATGCGGAGGCCGGGGCTGCACCGGCCCCGTCGGCGCCGCCTCCGGGCGCCAGGATCGTGCTGGCGGCCGACAAAGCCGGCAAGCTGGTCCGATTCGGCTTCAAGGTGGGCGACAAGATCAAGCCGGATGTTCCTATGGCCACCATCGACGTCACCGGGCAGCCGGGAGCGCCTCAGGCGGCAGAGGTTGCGGCGATCCGGGTCCGGGGATCCGTGCGGGTGCCGTCGTTCATCTACCTCGCGGTGTCCACGCTGCTGCTGTTGATTCACCTGGCCGGGCTGGCCAGGGTCGAAAAGCGGCAGAAGGCGGTCCCGCAAGCCACCTAGTTATCCCGGTTCCCCGCGTGTCGGGGCTGCGGCGCCTCACCAGGCAAAAGACAACAAAGAGAGAAGCCGGCCACATCCGGCTGCTGCCCAAAAGGGGCGCTCCTGGCTGGGAGTCCCGTCCTTCTGTCACCTCTAGGCGCCCGATGTGACCGGCACTTTAATTTTCGCGCCGATTGGCAAAATACGCCAGAGACTTGTAGTTCGGGTAAGGCCCGGAAAGTGGGCTCCGGCGTCGACCGGACCCCGTCCCGCCGTGGACATCGAGCGCTTCTAAAAAAGGCCCCCGCCGAAGCGGGGGCCTTTTTTGGTTCTGGCTGGCTGTTTTAGAAGTCCATCCCGTGCTCGCCGGCGGGCATGCTCGGCATCGACGGCTTGTCCTT
>JBOGWH010000411.1:0-10538 GCA_050692975.1 Actinomycetota bacterium
GCTTCCACACGGTCAGCTTCGGGCTGTCGGAGGAAGACCTGGGCCCGTTTACCAAAGATGACAAAGGCAACTTGGAATTCAACCGGAAGCTGAGGCCGGTGAACAGCCCGCCGCTGCCTGCGGAATACCAGAGCTTTCCTCCGAAGACCGATAAGCCTCTGGCGCTGGACGGCGGCAGGTTCATCGGTGTGGGACTAAAAAACTCCGGGGTGCTCGGGTCGCTGCCCCCGGCGCTCATCTCCTACAAGGTCACTTTCGCTCAACCGGGCACCTACACCGTTTTCTGTCAGGTGCACCCGGCCATGACGGGCACCGTCAGGGTCACCTGATCAGGATCGCCCGGGCGGGGGCTCCATCTCCGTCCGAGATCTTCAGCGGCAGGCAGCAAAGCGTGTAGACACCGGGCTCGGCCTTTCGGAGGTCGAGCCCCTCGATGATCACAATGCCTGCGGTCAGCAACTCTTTATGGGTGGGATGACCGGGTGTCTTGCGCTTCTCGATAGAAAGGAAGTCGATTCCTACCAGCCGGACTCCACGGGACCTGAGCCACTCGGCGCCCCCGAGCGACAAAGACACATAAGAGGCGGGGAATTCTGCGGGCCCGTCCCAGATCGCGCAGTTGCGGGTCTTGCACAGCACTCTTTCGATTCCGTCACCGAGCCCGGCCGCCTCGAGGTCGCCCACGGAGATCTGATCCTCAACACCGCCGAGATCCAGCACCTGGGCCATTCCGTACAGCGCATCCAGGGCCATGGCATCCACTTTGGGGCCCTCATCCACGAAGTGAAAGGGGGGATCGACGTGCGTGCCGGTGTGTGAGCCCATAGTCAGTTGCGAGACGTTGGCCGCATCTCCCCGCGCTATGCGCCGGCTCGGCTCAACGGCAACGGCGGGGTCCCCGGGCCAGGTAATCATCCGGGGGCTTATGGGGACCGATATATCGATGATTTCCATCAGTTGATGCTATCCGGGCCCAGGAGCAGACCCGGGGTTATTCGTGGCGATAGCCTTGCCGGAAAATGATTTTTCAGGCATCATGGCCTATGGCGGACGGCACCATTCTTTCAACCGGGGGCGCATTACTCGTATGATCTACCCTTGGACTGCCCGGAGTAGCTTGGAGTCTGCATGCACGGATTACCCAACCGAGTCAGCGCCATACCGACGGCCCGGCCGAACACGATCACTTCGATGCTGTTATCGTCCGGAAAATGACTCCTAGGTCCCATTCCCACCGCGCCCTCGTCCCCCATGAGGGTGATCCCCGCTGGGGCGGACACTCATTGGGGCCGGCAATTCAGGCTCGGGCGAGCAGCGAATCGGCCCTGTCCCCACCTCGCAAGCGCAAGGAAGCCTCAAAAGCAGCCTCCGATACGTACATTTCCCGTCCTTTGGCCGATTGGAATAGTAAGAATGAATCAAACGGCGACTATAGAAGCGTTGACTCGCGGGCCATCTCGGCGCTGGTCGACAGGGCCAAGCAGGGCGATACCGACGCTTTCGGCGAGATCTACCGCCTCCACCGGGAGGCGCTCTTTCGCTTCGCACGCTACCGTCTTGGGCGCCGGGCAGCCGAAGATGCGGTGGGCGATGTCTTTCTCAGGGCCCTCGCTGGACTTCCAAAGTACAAAGAAACCGGCGCACCGTTTGTTTCATGGCTCTACGGCATTGCTCGCCACGTCGTTTCGGATGTTGGGGCGGCAGAGCGCCGGGTCGAGCCCAGAGATAACTTTCCCGACCGTGCCGACATTGTCGGCCTCAGCGCGACAGATCACATCGCACTCTACGAAGCCATCGGGCGGCTTCCGGAAAAGCAGCGTCAGGTGATCGAGTTGAAATTTCTCATCGGGCTGACCAACGAGGAAGTCGGCGCTGCGCTGGGCAAGTCGCCCGGCGCGGTCAACGCACAGCAGTGGCGGGCCCTCGAGGCCCTCAAGCGCCACCTGGAGCGCCAGTGAAGCGGCGGTTTGCCCGCGACCTTCGTCGCTGGGAAGAGGGTGAGATCACATCGTCGCTTCTTGAAGCGCGCTATCCACGCCATGGCGTCGACGATCTGACCGATCTTTTTGCGCAGATGCGGACGCTGGTCGACGACCCCGTGGCCGACATGGTTCCTTCATGGAACGAGATCAGGTCAACAATGGCGTCCCGGCGGCAGGCGGCTCCGCCGTCTCTTCTGCAAAAGCTCAGCCCCGGGCTTCATCGCAGACTTGCTCTCGGAGTGGCTGCGGCAGTGCTGGCCATTCCCCCCATGGCTTTTGCAGCAACCAACGACAGCGTCAGGGACTCCGTGGGCAGCTTTGTGGACAACGTGACGGTGTTCGTGATGGGTGAAGACGAGATCGCCGCCGACACCGCTGGAGATACCTCCTTGGACGCACCCGCGGGCGGCGACACGGAGTCCGCCGGCTCGGCCGGGTCTTCTGGAGGATCGACTTCTACTAAGAGCAGTACCCAGACCGGAGGGGCCGCCAAGAGCAGCCCACCCGTGGCCGGGACCTCGGGCGCCAGCACATCCGATTCCGGAACCTCCGGGTCCGGCGGAACGGCGGGCGCCGCAGGAACAGATGCCTCCGGCACAGGGGCTCAGCCTCCTGCTGCCGCACCGGGGCCCGACGGAGCTTCCGTTCCCGCCGCCCCGGCAGCGCCGGCTCCCGCCCCCGCACCGGTGGAGCCCGCGCCAAGTCCCTCGGCAAGCCCCACCGCGGCTCCGCAGCCCTAAGCTACAGTTCTAGATCCGGCTATCCGGGGGCACATGGCTCTTCAAATCCATTCCACTCGCTCGGGGGAGCAGGCGATCCTGGATCTGGAGGGGGAGCTCACCTTGTACTCGGCGCAGAGCCTTTCAAGGCGCATCGAGGATCTGGTGGCGACGGGCTGCACCGACATAACCCTCAGCTTCGGATCCGTCTCCTCGATCGACTCCGGCGGCGCAGAAGCAATTGCCGCCATCGAGAGCCGCTTGCCTGCGGGCGCTTCGCTGAGAGTCGAGCCGGCGAGTGACTCCTCTCGGAAAGGCCTGATCCTGGCCGGACTCGAGCATCTGCTGTTTGCCGGCGGATACGGGCTATACGATTCGGATCCTTTCGGCCTGGCCGTTTCGGCCGGTTACCGCTAAAACTTCTTCCTCAACCAGAAGTAAGCCCCATTTCCTCCGGCCGATAAGGCCAACAGCATCACCGCGGCAACCGCGATCGTCGCCGGCGCGTCCGCTCCGCTGGAGGCCGGGGCGTCAAGGTCAAGACCACGGGCGACCCTTCTTCCGGCGGGACGGATGAGGCCGCGGTCACCGGGGGTCGCGGGCAATTCGATGACGGGCACCGGGGGAGGGGGTATCGCAGCCATGGCCGGCTGCCCTTGTCGGGATCGGTCGGGCTTTCTGGCAGCGGCGCTGGATGCTCCAAGTCGCTCGGGGACCAGGTCGGGTGCTTCTTCCTGAACGAACCCCGGAGAACCGCCGACCGCGGCCATCGCGTTCGCCCTTTTGCCTGCGGCGATGGGGTCCGCGGTTTCAAGGATCCGGGCGACTATCTGCCCCGGGGACAGGCTTCCGCGCAGCAGCGCCGCTATCCCCGAGACGTGGGGAGCCGCAAAAGAGGTGCCCTGGAAGGCAGCGTAGCCGCCCGGGACGGTCGTCAGGACGCAGGCCTCGACGTGATCGCCGCAGGGCCCCCCGAAGGCGCCTCCGGGAGCGAATATCTCTGCACCGCTGGAGGAGTAGGGGGCCACGGCGTCCTCTCTGGTGGTGGCGCCGACCACGAGCACGTTTTCTATCTCCGAATAGAACGAGTCCAGCCCGTTATCGTTTCCTGCGGCCGCAACTATCAACGAGCCCCGGGCGGCGGCGTAATTGACAGCCGCCTGGAAGCGCTGCTTCTCGGCGGTCGGCGTGCAGGGTCCCAGGCACAGCTGAAGCAAGTCCAAAAGTACGATCGGTTCGCCCGGCGACCCTGCTAGAGAAAGATTGATCACCCCGGCGCCGTTGTCGGCCGCCGTCTCTATACCCCTGGCGACATCGTCGATGGAACCCGCTCCATTTTCGTTGAGCACCTTGACCGACATGATTCTGGCTCCCGGAGCAACCGGCGCGATGCCCTCGGTGTTGTTGGCGGCGCCGATGATGCCGGCTACGGCGGTGCCGTGGCCGTTGGCGTCACCCGAAGCGGCGATGCATGGGTTTTTCTGGAAACAATCGAAGGAGGCGGCCTGCTTGCCTGCGAGGTCCGGGTGCCCGAAATCGACCCCGGTATCTACGACGGCCACCACGGAAGAATCCCCCCGCGAAGCACTCCAGGCCTGCTCGCCACGGATTTTCTCCAAGGCCCACTGGTGGCCGAAAAGGGGATCGGATGCGGCAAATGCCCGGGTCGTGGGCAGGGCGGCGAGGAGCAAGATTATCGCTGCGGCCACCCTGCGCGTCATATCAGGAAATTATGCGCCAGATTTTGTTTGTGGGCACCCAGACCTGGGTCAAGGCCATGCTTTTTTCGCACGGCTTGAACCGGATCGAGCCTTCTCAAGCGGAGCAAGCACTATATGTAGTTGACATATAGCCCTCCGTGGGTATATGTGTTGTACATATAGATGACGTTCGTATAAGATATGAGGTGCCTGGAGGCTGGCCTCCCTGATCTCCCTTAAAAAATAATCAGGGGCAATTCCCCCGCCGGTCTCCAGGCACCTCACCTAACACGAAGGTGAGGCAGAACTCATGAGCGTGGCCCCGGAGCAGCAAACTTTCGACGCTGCCCGCGTGGTGTACTCCTTGTGCCTTGCGCTTGAGCGCAGCGACCGTGAGACCTTCAACCAGCTACGTAAGGCTATCCCTGCTGAGGAGTGGCAGGCCATCGCCCAGCAGGCAATCAACAAGCTGGTAGAGGCCACCAGGGGCCAGAGCATCTCTCTTGGAGCTTCACCCGACGCCTATTTCGAATCCTCGATCCGGGCCCTCACCGCGCTTGAGGCGCTGGGAGCTCCTTCTCCGGAATCCGACGAGAGCTGACCGACTTTCAGGTGGGCTGACGTTCGAGCACCCGCCGGTAAACCGACTCGTAGCCCTCGGCCATGCGATCGACGTCGAACAGCTTTTTTGCCCGGTCCCGGCAGGCGGCGGCGGAGAGACTCTTGCTTTCCCGGATGCCTTTGACCAGGCTCGCCGGTTCGTCGAAGATAAACCCGGTGACCCCGTCTTCGATTAGCTCAGGGACCGACCCGCCCCGCAGTGCGACCACCGGCGTCCCGCAGGCCAGGGCCTCAGCCATCACAATTCCGAAAGGCTCCTCCCACTGGATGGGAAAAATCATGCACCTGGCCTTTGAGAGAAGCGCCTTCTTCTTCGGGGCATCGGCCTCGCCGACCCAGATAACTCTCTCCGACAGTTTGGGCGCGACCCGCTCCCGAAAATACTCTTTCTCGAAGGGCTCGATGTTCTTCCCCGCCAGGATGATCGGCAGGCCGGCGGCCGTTGCCGCCTCGATCGCGAGGTCGGCCCCTTTTTCGGGGCTCATCCTGCCCAGAAATACTATGTAGTCGTCTTTTTCCTCGACGAAAGGGTAGGTATCCACATCAATGGCGTTGTACACGCGGCCCTCCCAGGGCAGGTCCGGCGCCGATTTCATTTGGGCCTCGGAAATTGCGACCATATGGATATGACGCCCGAGATAGCGAAAGTACTGGCCGAGCTCGCCGGTAACGGGACCGTGAGCGGTAATGACGGTGGGCACCCTGCGGCCGGCCGCAAGCAACGGACCGGCAAGCGTGTGGTCGTGGACGATGTCGACCTCCACGCCTGCCAGCAGGTCCAGCGCCGCAGCCGCCTGCACGACCTCCGGCATCGATTCTCCCAGCCGGTAGCTCGGGGGAGTCGGGTAAGTCTGCAGGAAACGGGCCCCGGTCTTGTTCTGCCCTGCCGCCACCAGCGTGACATCATGCCCGCGCTTGATCAGTCCCTCAACAAGCCACGAGCAAAGCCACTCGATGCCCCCGTAGGCAGGGGGAGGCACCTCGAACCAGCATGGTGCCACGACCGCAATCCGCATAAGGTTCAATTGTCCCACCCATCTAGATGAAAGAGCGGTCTTCCGAACCCGTGACCCAGACAGGCAGCCTGCCGGCCGCGTCCGAGCCGTCGCCCGGGGAGTTCAGTGAACCGGTGAAAGTCACCAGCCCCAGGGGCGAGGTGTTCGATCTAATCGGGCCGGCCGGCCCCCTGAAATTCAAGAGCGCTCCCGGCATCCCGACGGAGGCATCGGAAGAGGTCCTGGTCATCAAGGAGGGCGCCATCTTTCTGTGCTCCCGGCGCAACGGCGACATCCGCCCGCGGGTGGTCACCGGCGAGGGGCTCTACACGCAGGACACGAGGTTTCTCTCCGAGTTCCAGCTGACTTTGGGCGGAACGTCTCCAATCCTTCTTTCTTCATCGGCGGACCTTGCCTACGCGATGGTCGTGGACATGACCAACCGCAACATCCGGGAGGACAAATCCGTCACTGTGCCCCAGCAGACTCTGAGCGTCAGGCGCTTCAGGCTGATGGGCGATCGCCTCTACGAGCGAATCAAGCTTCGCAACTATGGGCACTCGTTTGCCCGTACCACCCTGGAACTGTCGATGGCGGCCGACTTCGCCGACACCTTCGAGGTGCGCGGTTTTCGAAAGCGGCGGACCCGCGGCAATCTGCTGGTCACCAAGCCGGCCGAGAGAGGCCTGAGCTTCGCCTATGTCGGGGAAGACGAAGTCTTCCGCGAGGCGATCGTCGACTTCAGCCGGCAGCCCGACGAGCTTTCTATAAACGAGGGCCGGGCCGTGGCCGTATGGAACATCGAGCTGGCGCCCGACCCCTCCGCGGAGTTCGAGCTGCTCGTATCCGTCGAGCCTTCTCTCGGGGGAAAACGAAGCAAGGCGCGTTCGCTGGAGTCGGCCGAGGAGAAAGTCGCCGACAGCCATCAAAAGTGGCTCGCCGGAGCCTCCCAGATCCGCTCGGACAACAAGGTGTTCGACGGCTTCGTCCGGGCTTCCGCCCGGGACCTGCGGGCGCTGGCGACCCCGGTGGAATCCGAGTCGATAATCGCCGCCGGAATCCCGTGGTACGTCGCCCCCTTCGGCCGGGACGCCCTTTTGACCAGCTACTTCACCCTGATGTTCAACACCGGGCCCGCCCGGGATACCTTGAAGCTGCTTGCCCGCCTGCAGGCCAAGGTCGACGATCCCTGGCGCGATGCGGAGCCGGGCAAGATCCTTCACGAAATTCGAACCGGGGAACTGGCCGGGGCAGGAATCATTCCCCATACGCCCTACTACGGGTCGGTGGATTCGACCCCGCTTTTTTTGATGCTGGCGGCCGCTTATTATCGGTGGACCGCCGACATAAGGACGATGGACGAAATCCTGCCCGCAATCGACGCCGCCCTTAAGTGGATCGATGAATTCGGCGACCAGGACGGCGACGGGTTTGTGGAATACGAGCGGCGCTCCGTGTCCGGCTTGACCCATCAGGGCTGGAAGGACTCAGAGGATGCCATCCTGCACGCCGACGGCTCGATCCCCGAGCCGCCCATCGCTCTGGTCGAGGTTCAGGGCTACGTCTATCTGGCAAAACTTCGCATAGCGGAGGTCTACGAGGCTTTCGGAGCTCACGACAAAGCCGGCCGCCTGCGCAAGGAGGCCCGCGAACTGCGGCGGGCCTTCAACGAGGCGTTCTGGATGCCGGAGGAGGGCACTTTTGCCCTTGCTCTCGACGGCCAGAAGCGGCAGGTCAAAAGCATCACCTCCAACCCAGGACACGGCCTCTACTGCGCCATCATTGACGCCGACAAGGCCCCGCAGGTGGTCGAGCGCCTCACCGCGCCGGACATGTTTTCGGGATGGGGGATCCGCACTCTGGCATCCACCTCGGTTTCCTACAACCCGATGAGCTATCACAACGGGAGCATCTGGCCGCACGACAACGCCATCATCGCGGCGGGGTTCAAGCGATACGGGTTTGGCGAGGCCACCGAGCGGGTCGCAACGGCGATGTTTGAAGCCGCGCACGTCAACCGGGAATCCCGGCTCCCCGAGCTTTTCTGCGGCTTCAACCGCAGGGAGGGGATCCCGTTCGTCTCGTATCCGGTCGCCTGCAGCCCCCAGGCGTGGGCCACCGCCGTCCCATTCCTGGTCATCCAGGCGATGCTGGGGCTATCCCCGAACGCTCCCGAACGGCTGCTGACGGTCAACCACCCACGGATGCCGGTGTGGCTGAGAGAACTTGAGATCGAGTCGCTGGCCATCGGCGACTGCAAGCTCGGTCTCGCATTTCACCGGGAGGGCCAGCGGACCTCATTTTCTCTGAGGGAGCGCGAGGGCCATATGAGGGTAATGATCGAGGAATAGCCCGGAGCGGGTCACAAGGCCTTGATATCTTCCGGAACCGTGATAAAAATAGCCGCCGATGAGAAACCCCATCCATAAGTTCGTCTTGGCCGCGGCTGTGATCGCCCTGGCTCTGCCACTACCGGCGGGCGCCCAGGCGGCCCTTCAGCTGATCACCCCGTACCCCGCCGTGCTGGTGGAGGCGGGCAAGAACGTCTCATTCAACATCGAGGTGCGAACCGCTTCCCGGCGCCGGGTGAGCCTCGGGGTGGTGGAATCGCCGCCGGGTTGGCAGGCCACGCTCGGGGGCGGAGGCTTTACGATCAACGGCGTCTTTGGGGCCCCCGAGAACCCCCCCACCGTGACATTGAGCGTCAAGGTCCCGCCGGACGCCGCCAAGGGGGACTACAGGGTGCTGGTCAGGGGAGAGACCGCCGGAGGCATCGACATCCTGGAGTTGAACCTCAAGGTGGCCGACGTGGCCGGCGGCGCCGTCAGCATGACCGCGGAGTTCCCCAGCCAGAGGGGCAACGCCGACGCCACCTTCACCTTCAACAACGTCACCCTTACCAACAACACTCCCGAGGAGACCTCATTTAACCTTTCCGGGGAGGCCGTCAACGAGCAGGGTGCGCCCCTGCAGGGGTGGACGGTGACGGCTCATCCCAGCGCCGAACAGCAGGCCAGCACCGTCAAAGTTGAGGGAGGCGGTTCCGCAACCCTGACGGTCGAGGCCAATCCTCCAGATGCGATAGCCGCCGGAAAGTACAACATCAAGGTTCGGGCCGAGGCCGGGCCCAAGTCGGCCGAGACCACTCTGGTCGCCGAGATAACGGGCAACGCCAAGATTGAAGTCACCACTCCCAACGAGAGGCTTAATACCGACGCGGTGGCGGGCCGGGCCCGGAAGTTGACCCTTCTGATCAAAAACGATGGGACGACGGCTCTGAAGGGGGTCACGATGTCCGGTTCCCCTCCGGGGGAGTGGAAGGTGACGTTCGACCCGGAGAAGATCACCGAGATCCGGGCGAAGGGGTCGGCCACCACCGAGGCTACGATCACGCCGAGCGGCGATGCGGTGGCCGGAGATTACACCCTGACCGTCACCGCCAGCGCCGAGGGCAGCAGTGACGACGCGGAGTTGCGCGTGACCGTAAAGACATCGGGGTTCCTCGGCCTGGTCGGCCTGGTCGTCATAGCAGGAGCGGTCTACATGCTGCTGCGGGTGTTCGGGCGGTTCGGCCGCCGTTAGGGCCTTTGAAGCAATGGATGAGGTCGGCGAAGGCCCGGCAATAGCCGCCTCGGAGTTGACCAGGCGGTACGGGGAGTTCACCGCGGTCGATCACCTGGACCTGGAAATCGCTCACGGAGAGATCTTCGGCCTGCTCGGGCCCAACGGCGCCGGGAAAACCACCACCATCCTCATGCTGCTCGGGCTGTCCGAGCCCACCGAGGGGACGGTCAGAGTTGCCGGGCTCGACCCCACTCGCAGCCCGCTTGAGGTCAAGCGGGTCGTAGGTTACGTGCCCGACAACGTCGGCTTTTACGCCGACCTCACCGGCAGGGAAAACCTGTCCTACACGGCCAGTCTGAACGGCCTTCCCGCGCGGGAGGCGGCCGATGTGATCGACCGGCTGCTGGGACAGGTGGGTCTGGAGTCCGCCGGGGACTCCAAAGCCGGGACCTACTCCAGGGGGATGCGCCAGCGGCTGGGGATCGCCGACGCCCTCGTTAAGGGGCCCAGCGTGCTCATTCTCGACGAGCCGACCATCGGAATCGACCCCGAGGGAATCAAAGGGATCATGGAGCTGATTCGCAACCTGCGGGACGAAAATGAGGTGACGGTGCTGCTGTCCAGCCACCTGCTGGAGCAGGTCCAGTCGATCTGCGACCGGGTGGGGATCTTTTTCAGGGGGAGGATGCTGGCCAAGGGCCCGGTAAGGGACCTGGCGGCCCGGCAGGGGATCGCGGAGGGCGAAATCGAGGTGGTCACGACGCAGTGGGATGCGGCCGGGGAGGCACTGTGGACGGTACCGGGCGTCAAACGGATCGAAAGGGAGGCCGGGTTCTGGGTGGTGGTGGCCGAAGGGGACGTGAGGGCCCAGATAGCACAGGCATTCAGCGCCCGCGGCATTCCGCTTCTGCATCTGCGCCGCCGGGAGCAGAGCCTCGACGAGATCTACAGCCGCTA
>JBOGWH010000412.1:0-1800 GCA_050692975.1 Actinomycetota bacterium
GGCGTAGCTCCTGCGGGCGTAGCTCCTGCGGGCGAGCGCCGGCACGCAAAACTGGAGGCCACGGCCTAGTCGACTGACCCGGAGCGACGTCCGAGGCCGTAGCGCAGGAAAAGGTGGGAACCCGAGCGCTTGGCGCTGAGCAATTCCCCCGAGCTCCCGGCCTCGGCAGGGTCGAGAGCAGCTCCTTCGACGAGTCCGAGCCGGGTCCGCCCGGCAGCCCGTCCGAGCATTACCGGGGACACGGTCAGGAACAAGTCATCGAGCTCACCCGACTGAAGCACCTGTCCCATCACGTGAGGCCCTCCCTCCGTCAGGATCCTTGCGTGACCCTCGGTCCTTAGCAGTCGAAGGGCGTCGGTCACTTCGACTGCGCCCCCCAGGGAAACGATCCGGCAGGATTTGGGAAGCCTGCCCCTGAGCCGTGCCGACCCAGCGTCGGTGGTAATCAAGAGGGCGCCTTGCTGAACCGCCGCGAGATTCGGGTCGACTTCACCGCTGCGAGTAAGCACAACAAGTTGCGGCGAGGGATGCAATCCGAGCTCTCGGCGGACCGACGCGAAGGCCTTCGCCTGTTGCGGCCACAGGTACTCGGAGGTCCACAGCCCTTTGGGTTCCTTCCGCAGCGTGGATGCCCCCACAACAACGGCCGACGCAAAGGCTCTGAGAAGCGCCATGACGAATCGATCCGCCGGGCTGCTCCGGCTCACCACGGACACCGGCCCGTCATCCAGCGCAACCACCCCGTCAATCGAAGCTACGAAGTTGGCGAAGAGAGATTCGTCGGGAAGCCCGAGATCCCCGCCGTATAAATAGCGGAGGGATTCGGGCATTTCAGAGCCGCCGACCCCTTCCGCTTCGTACAGGGTCTGCAAAGGGACGTCCATAGAAGGCATGCTAGCCAAAATGGGTCTTCGCATCGCTCTCGTGGCGCCGCTGGTCAGCGCCATCAGGGAGCCCATGATCGGGGGGGTGGCGGTATTCCTCACCGATCTTGCCGAAGGACTGCAGGCTTCCGGTCACTCGGTGGATTTGTTCGCGGCCTCGGGTTCGATGATCGACGGACTAAACATCGTCGATACCGGAGTTGATCCCTCCGTGCTCTCCGGCACGGCCTTCAGGCCCGTTGCGGACTCTGGGGCCCAGGAGGTAACGGCTGAGCCTGAGGGGGCGGACTCTGGGGCCCAGGAGGTAACGGCTGAGCCTGAGGGGGCGGACCGGCGGGCCCAGGAGGTAACGGCTGAGCCTGAGGGGGCGGACCGGCGGGGCCAGGAGGTAACGGCTAATCCTGCCGGGGCGGACCGGCGGGGCCAGGAGGTAACGGCTAATCCTGCCGGGGGGAGCCGGCGGGAGGATCCGATAACCGCTGTGGCTTTCCGTGCTGCGTACAACATAGTTGCAGAGGGAGGGTACGACCTCGTTCACAACCACTCATTTGATGCCGCGGCGATCTCGCTGGCCGGGTTGCCCGACGTGCCGGTGTTGCACACTCTGCACCTTCCTCCTGACGCTGCGGTGGCGGCTGCGCTTCGAGCTGCCGGTGCGGGCAGGCGGCCACCGCACGTCGCGGTTGTTTCCCAGAGTCAGCGGAGCCTCTGGGCAAGAAAGGCCAGGGTCGACGTGGTCCTTAGTCCGGGGGTCCCCACCAGCCGCATCGAATGGTCTGGTCTTAGCCCCGGCGCCATGTTGTTCGCAGGAAGACTGAGCCCCGAGAAGGGTGCGATCGAGGCCATCCGGATCGCCGAGATCTGCGGTAGAGACCTGATGATCGCGGGCAGTCCCTACGACCTCGAGTACTCCGCC
>JBOGWH010000413.1:0-7642 GCA_050692975.1 Actinomycetota bacterium
GGCCGCATGTCGTTGGTCGAGATCATGCAGTGAGCATATCTTGGGGGGCTTTACAGGACGGTCAGCTCCTTCGGAAACTTGCTGAGCGGCCTGGCCCCGTCGCCGGCCACTACGACCAGGTCCTCTATCCGAACCCCGCCCCAGCCCTCGATATAGGCCCCGGGCTCCACCGTCACCACCGCGCCATCGGGGAGGGGCTCGCCGGCATCCTTGCGTAGAGTCGGCCCTTCATGAATCTCCAGGCCGACCCCGTGCCCGAGGCCGTGAATGAACTTATCCCCCAGCCCGGCTCCGTCGAGAACGTCCCGGGCGGCTCTGTCCACCTCGTCTCCGGCGGCTCCCGCCCGGAGGGCGCCCAGGCCGGCCAGCTGGGCGGCGAGCACGGCCTCGTAGACATCCCGGTGGCGGCCGTCGCACTTGCGGACCACGAAAGTCCTGGTGATGTCCGAGCAGTAGCCCCGGTAAACACAGCCCAGATCCAGAAGCAGGTAGCCCCCCGCTTCCACCTCCCGGGAAGTGGGCGTGGCATGGGGCAGAGCGCTGCGCTCTCCCGCCGCCACGATCACGTCGAACGAGACGTCGTCGGCCCCCGAGCGTCGCATGAAGAACTCGAGGTCGAGGGCGATGTCGCGCTCGGTTCTTCCCGGCCGGACGGTCTCGATGATGTAGCCGATTCCCTCATCGGCAAGGCGGGCCGCTTCGGCGATTAGTTCGATCTCGGCCGGTTCCTTGACTTTCCGCAACTCTTCAACCCAGCCTGCCGTGGGCATCAATTCGGCTCCCTCGAAATAAGCCGACACCTGGTCCAGTCCGGGCGGAAGCGACCATCCCGGGCCCGCGCTTCCCGCCGTTACCGAAGCGCCTTCGAAGCAAACCTTGCGGTAACCGCGTCGGGCGGCGAGGCCTCTCAGGGCTTCGGTGACCTCCTTGTGGGAAAGGCAGATCTGCACGCCGGCCGACTGCACCTGTTGGGCCGCCTGGGTCTTGTAACGCCCGTCGCTGAAGAAGAAGGCCTCTGAATCGTCGACGACGAGAAATCCATTGGAGCCCGTGAAACCGGTCAGGTAGCGGATGTTGGTGAGGTTGGTGACGAAGAAGGCCCCGGCGTCTTCGTCGGCGAGCCTGGCTCTCAGTTTCTTTTGCCTGCCCTCGAAGTCCAGAATCAGCCCTCTCGGCCGAGGATCCCGGCCACCGCTTCGATGGCCAGCAGGTAGCCGTCCACGCCAAGGCCGGCGATCACTCCTCTGGCAACCGGCGAGACTACCGACTTCGCACGAAACTCCTCCCGGGCGAAGATATTCGAGATGTGGACCTCCACCGTCGGCTTTCCCGAGGCCTCGATGGCATCACGCACGGCCAGGGAGTAATGGGTGAAGGCGGCCGGGTTGATAATCACCGCATCGGCGCCGGTCCGGGCTTCCTGCAGCCAGGTAACGATCTCGCCCTCCTCGTTGGTCTGGCGAAAGTCCACGGTGAGTCCAAGGGACGAGGCCTTCCGGCTGCAGGCTTCTTTTACCTCCTCAAGAGTGGCCGTCCCGTAGATGTGCGGCTCCCGCTCCCCCAGCAGGTTCAGGCTGGGCCCGTTCAAGACAAATACATTCATGCGGCCACCGCCTTTGTGGCCGCTTCGATGGCTTCGGGCGGAACGTCGGAACGAATCACCGGCCGGGCAAGCCTTTCCAGCAGCACCCAGTTCAAGGCCCGGCCGTGCTTCTTGTCCACCTCCCAGAACCTCGGCATCTCCGAGGGGTCGAACGACGCCGTCACCGGAAGCCCGCAGCCCCCAAGAACCTCGACGTGGCGGGCGACGGACGCATCATCGAGCAGGCCCATGTGGCGGGCGACGTTGGCCGCAAAGACCATACCTACCGAGATTGCTTCGCCGTGCAGCCATGTCTCGTAACCGCCGAAGGCCTCGAGTGCGTGACCAAACGTGTGGCCGTAGTTCAGGATGGCTCGGGCCCCCCGGTCGGTCTCATCGCCGGAAATCACTCTGGCCTTTATCGCCGCGCAGCTTGCGACCAGCCCCGTCAAGGCCTCCAGGCTGCCGCGAAGATCTTCGCCACCCACGGCATCGAGCATTCCCGGCTCGTAACACAGGCCGTACTTGACCACTTCGGCCATGCCGGAGCGAAACTCCCTTTCCGGCAGGCTCTCCAACACCGTGGGGTCGCTGACCACCAGCGAGGGCTGGTAGAAAGCGCCGGCGAGATTCTTTCCTGCTTGCAGGTTTACGCCCGTCTTGCCCCCGATTGAAGCGTCCACCTGCGCAAGGAGAGTCGTGGGAATGTGCACCAACCTGACCCCCCGCAGGAAGCACGCGGCCACGAAGCCCGCCAGGTCCCCCGCGGCCCCACCGCCCAGGCTCACGACGAGATCGTGGCGATGAAATCGCCCTGAAGCCAGCTTCTCGAGAAGCGCACCCACCGTCTCCCAGGTCTTGGCCGCCTCACCGGCGGGCACCGGGAAACGCTGCACTGTGCCGGTGGAAGACAGCATCTTCTCAACCCGGTCCCCGTAGAGCCCATCCACGGTGGCGTCGGCGATCACCGCAGCCTTCTCGAAGTCACCGGCCGCTTTCGAGACCAACCCGTCGAGTCCGTCCAGCACGCCCGGGCCCACCACCACGTCGTAGGAACGATCTCCAAGAGGCACCGTTATTCGGTAATCCATTCAGCCGTCCTCTCCGACGGCGTCGACGACCCGCGAGGCAATCTCATCGACGGTCCCTTCGGCGATGACGACCGCGTCGGCCGCTTCTTCATAAAGCGACCCCCGCTCGGAGAACAGGCCGGCCAGGGCCGCAAGTGTCTCGCCGGAGGCGAGTAGAGGGCGTCCCTCGCCGGAGCCGACCCTGGAGGCCGACACCTGCGGCGAGGCCTTCAGGTACACGACCTTGCCGGCCTCCTTCAGCACCGAAACATTGGCCGGGTCCAGCACGGCCCCACCACCGCAGGCGATCACGACTCCGGGCCTGGCGGCAGCCTCGGCCAAGATCCGCGATTCAATCTTGCGGAAGCCCGCCTCGCCGTCCTCCGCGAAGATCTGCCCGATCCCGCGGCCGTCGGTCTTGACGACCAATTCGTCGGTGTCGATGAACTCGCGTTGAAGCTTCCCGGCGACCACTTTGCCCACCTCGGTCTTACCGGCGCCCATCGGGCCCACGAGGGAGATTGCCGGGCGGCCCACTAAGCGATGCGGGCGCGGTACGCCTCCAGGGCGCCCTGGATATCGGAGAGGCTGTCCGAACCGAACTTCTCCAGAAATGCTTCGGCCAGCACCAGCGCGACTACGGCCTCGCCGACCACTCCCGCGGCGGGCACCGCACAGACATCGGTGCGCTCCTTGAAGGCGGATACTTGCTCCTTGGTATTCACGTCCACAGTCTTGAGCGGCCGCTTCAGAGTCGACAGAGGCTTCATTGCAGCCCGCATCCGCAGGGGCTGCCCGTTGGTGCTCCCGCCTTCGGTCCCCCCCGCCCGGTCGGTGTGGCGGCGGTATTGCCCCTGCTCGTAAAAGATCTCGTCGTGAGACTGCGAGCCCCGCAGCCCCGCCACCGTGAAGCCGTCGCCGATCTCCACTCCCTTGATGGCCGGGATCGACATAAGGGCGTAGCCGAGCTTCGCATCGATGCGCCGGTCCCAGTGAACGTAGGAACCAAGGCCCGGCGGCACCCCGTAAGCGATAACCTCGATCACCCCGCCGAGTGAGTCGCCCTCCTGCTCGGCGGCTTCGATCTCGGCAATCATCGCCTTGGTAGCCTCCTCGTCCAGGCAGCGCAGCGGCGAGGCGTCGATGGCCTCCACGTCGGACGGCCTGGGACGGATATCGCTGCGGGCCGCGGCGGCCCCAACCGACACCACGTGCGAGATAACCGACACCCCCAACTCGGCCAGCAGCATCTTGGCGAGCGCCCCCGCGGCCGTGCGGGCGGCGGTCTCGCGGGCGCTGGCCCGCTCCAGAACGTTGCGGGCGTCGGAGAACCCGTACTTGAGCATGCCCGCCAGGTCGGCGTGGCCGGGGCGGGGCTCGGTCAGCACGGCGCCGCCCCCGGGAGGCCCCTGCGGCGACATCACCTTTTCCCACTTCGACCACTCGGAGTTGCGAATCACCAGCGAGATGGGGCTGCCCAGGCTCTTGCCGTGACGCACGCCGGAAAGCAGCTCCAGGGCGTCGGCTTCAATCTTCATCCTGGGCCCCCGCCCGTAGCCCAGTCGTCGCCGCGCCAGTTCGTCGGAGATGAACTTCGCCTCGACGGGCACTCCCGCGGGCATGCCCTCGGCGATCACCGTCAGAGCAGGCCCGTGAGATTCGCCGGCGGTCAGAAATCTGAACATGCGAACTATGTTACTGGTTGCCGTTGCCACCTTCGGAACACTGCACGACCGACCGGCAAGCGAAATAACAAAGGCCGCCGCATTGCTGCGACGGCCTTTTGTTAGGTACGGGCTCCGGTAGAGACTTCCTCTCAGGTGGCGGGAGTAACCGAGGCGGGGGAAGCAGCCGCCGGAGGAGCCGTACTGGGGGAAGACACAAACATCTTCACCCCGAGCTTTGCCGAGTATGAAAGCGCCCGGGTGGTCGATTTGCCGCCGGCGGCATTCGGGTCGCTGGACGTCAGGTCGACCGTCCCGATCTTTACGGCTCGGCCCAGGCCTTCCATCCGGGTGATGAAGTCCTTGACCGGTAGGTATCCACCGTCGACCGTGATCGTCATTGCAATTTCCTGCACTCCGGCCGCACCCGAGGTGGGAGGAGTGTGCGTCGCCGCCATCCAGTTAACCCTGGAGCCGGAAGCCGCTTCCTGAACCTTGCGAATGAAGTCGGACAGTTGGGGTGCGTCGGGCACTGCGTCGTTGAACCGTTGGGCTTCGGCCCGAAGCCGCGGTTCGTCGGCCTTTAGACCCTCCCGGCGCCGCAGCTCTGCCTGCAGCTGGGGAATCTTGGCCTCGGCTGCATCGGCGTTGGCCTTCGTCTCGGTGATCTTCTCAGACTGCGGCTTGAATACCAGGAAGAAGCTGGCCGCAGCACTGACGATCAGCACGAGGGCGAAGAGGATTATGTTGCGTCTCATTTGCTCACCCCAATCTGGAATCGGCCGCTGCCGGCCATCTCGTTCAGGTCTGACGTTGTTTCGTAGTTGAGGACATCGCCTCCACCCGAGGTGGCGCTGCCTTTTGTTGCGGTCGGAACCCACACGTTGCGCATGCTCGGTATCGTCGACAGCTGGTCGATCCACTGAGCAACGCCGGGGAAAGAGTGCCCGGTTGCCGTGAAGTTGAACGTGCCGAATCGCACGACCGGCGCAGCAACTGCGGGAGGAGTGCCTGCCCCCTGTACGCTCGCTGGCTGCCCGGCAACCGGCGGGGCGGTCGCTGCGGTGCTTTGAGCGTTGCCGAATCCCTCGGCGGCGGCGCTGAAGCCGGTAATCGTGGAGTCGGCGGGGATCACGCCCAAAACCTCATCCATCAGCCGGGACCAGGCCACATCCTTGGTCATCACTGTGGCCAGCAACTGGCCCTTTTGCTTCACGGTGGTGTCAAGCAGCGCGAACTCGTTAAGAGCGGTCACCTGTCGATTGACCACTGCCGCGCGGGCGTTCGCATCGGCTTCTCGCTCCTCCTGCTTGTTCAGTTCCATATTGCGCAGCAGCCACAGCCCGGCCATGGCTACCAGGAAAATCGCGAATCCGCCGAACATCAAGCGGCGCTGGGCCGCCAGTTTTCGAGTCGAGATGACTTCGGGAGGAAGAAGGTTGATGCCCGAGCGCTCAATGGCTTTTGCGCTCATGCCTCCACCCCCATCGCGGCGCCGACGCAGGCCCCCATCAGGGGCTCCATCTCGGCCTGGTGAGGAAGCACCGCCGCCAGCGTGAGCTTTCGGAGCGGCGAGCCCTGCTCAACCGGAAGCGACAGTGCCGTCGCCAGCCGGTTACGAAGGTTGAACAGTTTGCTGGTACCGCCGGCAAGAACGAGCCTTGAGATCTTCGCGTCGGGTGACTGCTCCAGGTAGTAATCCAGCGACCCCCGGATCTGGTCGACCAACTGGCCGACCTGGGCCTCGATGATGTTCATCGCGGCCTGCTCGTTCCCGGCGCCGCCGTAGCCGTAAGAGGCATCGGCGGGACGGCTGTGCTCCTGGGTCGCAACTCCGCCGGTCTGCCACTTCCAGGCGGCGGGATCCGAGCCGGCCGAGGCCGGCGCAGTCCCCTCGGTGCCCGTCGAAGCGAGCACTACCGGCGCCTGCTCCTCGGCCTGCATTTCGACTTCCACTAGGGGCTCTTCTTCGGCATCGACCACCGGCGACTCTTCGTCGCTCAGCGAAACGCCGACCCGCATCTTCAGCTTCTCTGCCTCCATCGCGCTGATACCCAGAGAGTCAGAAAGCGCCATCGTAAGGTCGTGTCCGCCGGCTCCAAGAACTCGAGCCAGACGGGTGACCCCGCCCTCGTGAACCACGATCGTGGTGACCGAGGCTCCGATGTCGATAATGGCCTCGCCCTCGGTTCCCGTCGTTCCGATACCTGCATCCCCCAGAGACCTGATCAGGCCCAGGGCGGTGAAGTCCACCGAGTTGACGTGGATGTGGGCGGCCTCCACTGCGTCGACGAAGGCCTTGACCATGTCGCGCACTGCGGCCACCACCAGAACCCGGAGCATCCTTTCTCCCTCATCCCCCTCGAACTCCTCGATCACCTGATAATCGACGACCGCATCCTCGATGGGGATCGGGACCTGCTCCTGGATCTGAAAACCTATCGCGCCCCGGAGCTCTTTGGCATCCATGTAAGGCACCTCAACTGCCCGGGCGACGACCTTCTGATTAGAAATCGTCAGGTTCGCCTCCTTGACGTGAAACCCGCCCGCCTTCCACACCTCGGTAAGAGTGTGGGTTACCACCGCCGGGTCCGCGATTTCCCCGTCGACCACCGCTCCGGGTGGAAGGGGAATTTGAGCGAACCTTTCGATGGAGGAAGGGGTTTTGGCTAGCGATACCTGGGCGGCCCTGACGGCGCTCGTTCCGATATCAATGCCGATTCCGACTCTGGCTTTGGCCACTTAAGTCTCCTTTGAACCTCGGCCGGGAAGGTTCCCGGTTCCCTGCTCCCTTGCTATTTCGACGCGGCTGGCGCCAATCTTTAGCCCTTTTGGGTGGCAACTAAAGGTGGAGGCCGCCCGGCGCGCCGAGAGAAGGCGTCGGAGCCGGCGGTCAGGCGGCGAAGCCGCCCAACCAGACGGAGACCAGCGCCTTCCCCCAAAGCACCGCTATGAATGTACCGCATGCCATGGCAGGTCCAAACGGAATCGTGCTTTTTCTTCCCTTTCTTCCTATCGCCATAAGGGCGATTCCGGCCGCTGCGCCCACCAAAAACCCTGCAAAAGCCCCAACTGCGACGTGAAGCAGGTTAAGCCAGCCCAAATGCCATCCGAGGTATCCCGCCAGCTTTACGTCTCCCATTCCCATGCCGTGAGGGACGATGATTGCGAGGGCCAGCAGGGGCAGCCCGTAGGCAAAGACGCCGATCGCGGGGTCCTTGAGCATTCCCAGGCCTCCGGAGCCCACGGCGGCGCCGGTAAGGGCCACCACGGCAATGATCGCGGCCGGCCCCAAAATCTTGTTGGGGATCTTTCGGTGCTCGAGG
>JBOGWH010000414.1:0-1247 GCA_050692975.1 Actinomycetota bacterium
CCTCGACGATGAACGCAACGGGGCTTTTTCTTGCAGGGCATCGGCCTTGAGAGTAGGAACCACCGAGCCATTCGTAGCTAACCCGCCAGATGCCCCCTGCGCCGATGACAATGCGGGAGGTGCGTCCGCCCCGGAACTTCTGCCCGAGCCCAGCTCGATAGGTGCAACGACGTTGCGAGCTCTAACCGCCCAGAGTCCAGATGATCTTGAATCTGGCCCCCCGGATGCGAATGACGTGGGAGAGGCGGAATCCTCCGTGCAACAGATTGAGGCCAATGTCGCTGGAATCGTGAAGATCTCGGCTGAGGTTGTAACCGCAAACGCATCCGTCCACTGTGTCCCGGGATCCGGCGGGCAGCTGCGCCCGACCCTAGACGGCGCTTCATCGGTGGGTGCACTCTCGATCAATGGCGAGCCGGTGGATTTGGCTCCCGAAACTACTGAAATCCCCCTTCCGCTTGCTTTAGGGACGATTCACATCAACCGAGAGGTTGAAACGGCGAGCTCACTAACCCGCCAGGGTCTCTGGATCGAGGTTATGGGTGCGGAGATTGTGGTCGCCGAGGTCATCGCCGACTTCAGTGGCAATCCATGCACCGCCGGCCAGAGTTCGGCCGCTAAAGCCGACTTCGATGGGGACGGTGATTCAGATGTTTCGGTCTACCGGCCTTCAACCGGCGGTTGGTTCATTAAGGATCAGCAGCCTTTCGGATGGGGTGGGCATTCTTCGGACAAACCCGTACCGGGCGACTACGACGGCGATGGAGTAGGTGACGCGGCGGTTTACCGAGCGGCGACCGGCGTTTGGTACATCCGAGGGCAAGGGAGCGTCAGTTTCGGAGGTGACCCTTCAGATCTTCCGGTTCCCGCGGATTACGATGGCGACGGCGACACGGACGTTGCCGTGTACAGGGCCTCTATTGGTGTTTGGTATGTGAATCGGCTAGAGGGACAGCCGTCGGATGTGTCGGCCGCCAATTTCGGTGGCTCTCCAGCAGATCAGCCTGTTCCGGCCGACTACGATGGTGATGGAACGGCGGATGTGGCTATTTTCAGGGCAGCCACTGGAACCTGGTTCGTCCAGAACCAATTCAACGTGCAGTGGGGAGGGGCTGCCGATAAGCCGGTCCCAGGAGACTACGACGGCGACGGCGACGCCGATATTGCGGTATACCGCGCCTCTGCCGGAGATTGGTATGTCAGAGACCAGTTCCACGTTCGGTGGGGCGGCGATCCCTCCGATTTGC
>JBOGWH010000415.1:0-4240 GCA_050692975.1 Actinomycetota bacterium
GGGCGGCCCCACCACGACCTAGCTTCCTGACCGGGGCGGCCCCACCACGACGTAGCTTCCTGACCGGGGCGGCCCCACCACGACGTAGCTTCCTGACCGGGCCAGCCCCCCGGTCACTACAACAACCGAGAGGGGATTCCGCCGCATCGACTTAGCTTCCTGACCGGGCCAGCCCCCCGGTCACTAGAATGACCGAGATGGAATTCCGCCGCATCGATCGCTTCCCTCCGTACGTCTTCGCGGTCGTAAACGACCTGAAGGCCCGGGCACGCCGCCTCGGGGACGACATCATCGATCTCGGCATGGGCAACCCGGATATCCCGACTCCCGAGCCAATTGTCGAAAAGCTGGTCGAGGCGGCCCACAACCCACGCAATCATCGCTACTCGGCCTCCCGGGGGCTTCCCAAGCTGCGGCGGGCGATCGTGGACTGGTACGAGCGCAACTACAACGTGGTGCTTGACCCGGAAACCGAGGCACTCGCCACGATCGGCGCCAAGGAGGGCCTGAGCCACCTGATGTGGGTGCTGCTGGGCCCCGGCGACTCCTGCCTGGTCCCCGAGCCCACCTATCCCATCCACACCTATGCCCCGATGCTGGCCGGGGCCAACGTACAGAGGGTGCCGCTGTCGCTGGGCACCGACTTCTTCTCCGACCTGATCCGGGCTTTCGACAACATCTCACCGCACCCGAGAGTCATAATCGTTTCGTTTCCTCACAACCCCACCACGGTCACCGCCGGTCTCGACTTCTTCGAGCGGCTCGTCGATTTCGCCCGCCGCCACGGGGTGCTGGTGGTCCACGACATGGCATATGCCGATCTGGTCTTCGACGCGGAGAGGGCGCCCTCGATGCTCCAGGTGCCCGGCGCCAAGGAGGTCGGCGTCGAGTTGTTTTCGATGTCTAAGTCCTACTCCATGCCCGGCTGGCGCCTGGCATTTATGTGCGGCAGCGCCGAGGTTGTAAATGCGCTGGGGCGGCTGAAGTCGTACCTCGACTACGGAGTTTTTCAGCCGGTACAAATTGCCGGGATCATTGCCCTGAACGAGGTGACCGAGGCTCCCAAGCAGATCCGTGAGATCTATCGCTCCAGGCGCGATGCGCTGGTCTCATCGCTTGCTAGAGCAGGTTGGGAGATCCCGGTGCCTCCGGCTACAATGTTCGCCTGGGCGCCCATCCCGGAGCCCTTCAAGGAAATGGGCTCGTTGGAATTCTCTAAATTTCTTATCTCCGAAGCGAAGGTTGCGGTTGCTCCGGGCATCGGTTTCGGAAAAGCGGGAGATACCCACGTGCGCTTCGCGCTGGTTGAAAACGAGCATCGCATCCGTCAGGCCGCCCGCGGCATCAAGAAGGCTCTGGAGGACAATTGAGCGACCTGCTGCTCTACGACGTCGTCAAAGGGGTCATCAAGTCGGTCGTGAAGGTCGCTTACCGGATCGAGGCCGTCGGCGTGGAAAACTTCCCGGAGCAGGGGCCGGTGATAGTGGCCGCCAACCATCAGTCCTTCCTGGATTCAATCTTCATCCCAGTCAACCTCAAGCGTCGCATGGTCTACCTCGCAAAGGCCGAGTATTTCGACGATTGGCGTTACCGGTGGCTGTACAGCCGCCTGGGCATGATCCCCCTGCCCCGCCAATCCAGGGGCAGGGCAGAGGCGGCGCTTCAGACCGCGGTTGGAGTGCTGGCCGAAGGAGGGGTCCTGGGCGTTTATCCCGAAGGCACCAGGTCTCCCGACGGCCGGGTTTACCGGGGCCGGACCGGGATCGGGCGGCTGGCGCACCGGTCGGGCGCCCCCGTCGTCCCGGTGGGAGTTTCAGGAAGCATGAAGATCATGCCCAAAGGGGCCCGGTTCCCCCGGCCGATCGGCAAGGTAACCGTCACCTACGGCGAACCAATGACCTTCGAGAAGTATCTCGGCGAACCGGAAACCCCCGCGGTCGTCCGGGCAATAACCGACGAGATAATGGGACGAATCGTCAACCTGGCAGGAGCCGGGTACGTCGACGAGTACGCTTCGATCGGCAAGGGCGATTCTCCGTCTAAGGAGTACAGCGTTCCGCGCGACGAGATGCTGGGATGAAGGTCGGACTTCTCACCGGAGGGGGGGACTGCCCCGGCCTGAATGCAGTGATCCGGGCGGTGGTCCGAAAGGGTATCGATCATTACGGCGACGAGGTGGTGGGTTTCAGGGATGGCTGGCGGGGCGTCCTGGAAACCGACACCATCGAGTTGACGGTCGATTCCACAAGAGGAATCCTTCACCGGGGAGGAACCATCCTGGGCACCTCGCGAACCAACCCGTTCAAAACGGACGGCGGGCTCCAGGCCCTGCGCGACGGCCTCAAAACGGCAGGGATCGACTGTCTAATTCCGATCGGCGGAGAGGATACTCTCGGCGCGGCCGCCAAGCTGAGCGCCGGCGGCTACCCGGTTGTGGGGGTGCCCAAGACGATCGACAACGATCTTTCCGGAACCGACTATACGTTCGGGTTCGACACGGCGGTGAACATCGTCACCGAGGCGATCGACCGCCTTGTTACAACTGCCGAGTCCCACCGCCGGATCATGGTCGTTGAGGTGATGGGGCGGCACACCGGCTGGATCGCAGTCCACAGCGGGATCGCCGGGGGAGCCGACATGATCTTGATCCCCGAGCGCCCCTTCGACCTGGAGCAAGTAGCCGACCACATCAAAAAGCAGCATCAAGGCGGAAGGCGTTTCTCGATCGTGGTGGTCGCCGAGGGCGCCACCCCCTTGGAGGGCCAGATGGTCAAGCAGTCGGAGAACCTCGACGACTTCGGCCACATCCGCCTGGGAGGCATCGGAGTCTTCCTTCAGGATGAGCTCGAAGCCAGAACCGGATTCGAGACGCGAGCAACAATTCTCGGTCACATCCAGCGGGGAGGAACCCCGACGGCTTTCGACCGGGTCCTGGCCACCAGGTTCGGTGTCAAGGCCATCGACGCCGCCCACGAGGGAAAGCACGGCTGCATGGTGGCCCTTTCGGGCACCGAAATCAACCTGGTGTCCCTGGAGGAAGCATCCGCAACGCTTAAGAAGGTCGATGACGACCTCTTTTCGGTGGCCGAGGTCTTCTTTAACTGATGGTCCGGGTTCCACCCGAGGAGGGCCCCACCACCCCGCCGCCGTCCCGGGTGGTCGATCTGAGATCCGATACGCTCACCACCCCCACCGATCAGATGCGCGCGGCGATGTCGGAGGCCGAGGTGGGCGACGACGTTTTCGGGGAGGACCCGACGACCAACGAGCTGCAAAGAAGGGTTGCCGAGCTGTGCGGCACCGAGGCGGCGCTGTTTGTCCCCAGCGGGTCGATGGGAAATCTGGTTTCGCTGCGGGCGATGGCCGGGCCGGGCGATGAGGTCATCTGCCACGAAAACGCCCACATCGTCCACTACGAGGTGGCATCGCTGGCGGCCGTTGCCGGGATTCAGCCCCGTCCGATCTCCGGGAAATGGGGAGTGCTCGATCCCTCCGATATAGCCAACGCCATTCGCCCCGACTACTACACGTTTCCCCGAACCCGCGTGATCAGCCTGGAGAACACCCATAACCTTGCAGGGGGCACGGTCTACCCGCTGGAGGACCTGCGGGCGGCGCGGCGGGTCGCCGACGAGCACGGAGTACTGCTTCACATCGACGGCGCAAGGATCTTCAACGCCTCGGTCTCAAGCGGGGTGCCGGTGGCCGAGTACTGCGCCCTGGCCGACGGCCTCACCTTCTGCTTCTCCAAGGGACTGGGCTGTCCCGTCGGGTCGATCGTTGTGGGTTCCGCCGAATTCGTGGAGCGAGCTCACCGTTTCCGCAAGATGCACGGCGGCGGCATGCGTCAGACCGGAATCTTGACCGCGGCGTGCCTGGTCGCGCTGGACACGATGATCGACCGGCTGGCCGACGACCACGCCAACGCCCGCCGGCTTGCCGAGGGCATTCTGGAACTCCGCGAGAAGGCGACGGTGCCCGAGAACGTCCATACGAACATGGTGCTCGTGCGCACTGAGTATCTCGGTTTCGATCCGGCCGAATTCATCGAGGAGCTCGGCCGGCGGGGCGTGAAATGCCTCGCTTACCAGCGGGGTACGGTCCGGATGGTGACCCACAAGGACGTTTCCGCCGACGACATCGAATTCGTTTTGGAGCAGATCGCCGCTTTCGTACGCTAGCAGGGTGCGTTGATGTTATTCGTTTTCTGGACTCCGGCAACCGGCGAGACCCTCGGAAG